>SKUG01000273.1 GCA_007122215.1 Thermoleophilia bacterium
CGCGGTGCCGCGTCTGCGGCGAGGCCGCGCACGCGGGCACGCAGCAGGGACTGGCCGGGCATCGCGTCCTGCAGCGCGCCGACGGTCCGCAGCAGGGACCGCGACGACGCTGCCCAGCCAGCAGGCGCCTCCGCCCCCGGGGTCCGGCTGGCGGCCAGGGCCGAGGCAACCTGGTCGAGCTCATCGCCGAGCCCGTCGAGCCGCCCCCGGAAGGAGTACGAGTCCAGCGGGGCGAGCGCCTCGGCCCGCCGGGCAAGGCGCTCGAGCGACGCCGACAGGGCGGCGAGGTCGACGGGGCTGGCAGCTGCCAGCCGGACGGACTCGGCCGCATCGATGCGCACCTCCCGGATCAGCGCAGCCGGGCGGTGCAGGCCCAGCAGCCGAGTGGGCTGGTGGAAGATGCTGCGCGCCTCCCGCTGGGCGAGCGGCTGGTGGCGCAGCTCGCGGAGGCTGGTGTGGGCCCCGGCGCTGTTGGGATCCCGGGGAGCACCGCGGGCCACGTGCAGTTCCTGCAGCTGCGCGGCGACCTCCACGGCATGGTCGAGGAGCCGCTCGCCGGGCTCGGTGCCGACCACGAGGCGCCCGGCGGATGGGCTGCGGCCATGCTCGAGCAGGCCGAGGACGAGCTCCAGCTCATCGAGCATGCGGATCGGATCGGCAGCCACGTCGGCGGCGACCTCGCTGGCGCTGCGCAGCATGGGAATCGTGCCATCGAGCACCGCCTCGGCAATGCGGGTGGCTCCCGCGACGGTGTGGGCCTCGGCGACAAGGGCCGGGGGGATCGATGGCCACGAGCCCGCGGCAGCCCCCACGAGATCGCCGAGGTGACCCACCGCATGGCGGTGGGCGGGGATGGCATCCAGCGCAGCCGATGCCGCAGACGCTGCGTTCCGCAGGAATCCCTGCCCGTAGCTGGTGCCCAGGTAGGGCAGCCCATAGGTCGGGTGCGCGAGCTTGTCCAGGGCCTGCACGAGCTCGTCACCCCAGCGGGGCGCGATCGCGCGCAGGTCCCCCAGCGGCTGCTCGAACCGGGCCACTGCCTCGGCCATCTGCGGGGGGAAGTCGAGGTGGGCACCGTGGATGTGGGCGTGGGGATGGATCCCCAGCTCCTCGATGGCATCGGCAACGCCATCGAGCAGGCGGCTGCCGGCACGCAGGACCTCCGGCTCGCTGGCCTGGGGGCCGAGCCGCGGGGTGGCCGCCACGAGCCCATCCATGCGGCTGGCAAGTGCCACGAGGGCATGCCCGGAGTTGAGGTGGCTGGCCAGGGGCACGCCGGCGGGAGTGGTTGCCGCAGAGACCGGCGGGGTGAGCGAGTCGCGCACCCGCGCCTCGAAGGACACGCCGGGCGAGACCTGCATCCCGGATGGATCGCCACCGGCGCGGCGAAGGCCGTCGAGGATGCGGTCGGCCTCGGCAGCCAGCTCGCGGGCGAGGACCTCGTCGGCGCCCTGCACTGCCTGGAAGCCTCCGGCGCTGCGCCATGCATCGGGCCCGCCGGTCTGGGCCATGGCCTCGATCGAGGCGGAGGCATGGGCGATGGCGAGACGCTGCCGGGCCATGATCGGCAACAGCGCAGCACTGTCAGCCTCCAGCCCGGTGGCGAACACGGTCCGCGCGTGGTCCGGCAGCAGGCTGCCCAGGCGGCTGCCCGTGTTGGGCACCGTCACCGAGAGGGTGCTGCGGTCCTGCAGGGTGATCGAGGAGCGGGGGACATCTGCCGCATGGCGCAGGCGCGCATCGACCTGCGTGGCAAGGCCACCGAGCAGCTGTCGTGCCATCGAGAGGTCAGCCATGACACACGTCCTGGCAGGCCCCCGCGCGCTCCCCGTCGAGTCTCCCCATGCCACCCTGTCGACGCGCCGCCGGGGCGGCGTTGCGCCGGGACGGGCCATCTGCTGGCCGCCAGCCGGCCCGTCAGCGGCGCAGCGGCTGGCGCTGGCGATAGGTGATCGAGCGCAGCAGCCACTCGGCAGGGCCGAAGCGGAAGCGTGCCAGCCACCACGGGCTCCACCACATCATCAGCGCATACAGCGCGGCGGTAACCAGCACGAGTCCCCAGTAGGGCAGCTGCTGGTAGAGCCCGAGCCCGTAGCCGTTGAAGAGGAAGCTGAGCACGAGCGAGTGCATGAGGTAGTTGCTGAGCGCAAGCCGGCCCACGGCCTGGATCCGCTCGCCGGCCCCGCCCAGCCAGCCCTTGCGGTGGAACTGGATGAGCTTGGCCATGTAGCCCAGCGCGAGCAGGGGCGCAAACGTGGTCATCACCGAGTGGCCGATCACGAACTCGGTGATCCCGCCGATCCAGTCCGCGGCCTCCGCGGCGAGCCAGGAGACGAGCAGCCCCAGGGGGATCAGCCACAGGCCCACCCGCCCGAGCAGGCGCTCGGTTTCGACATCGCGGCGGTGCAGCAGGCCGCTGCGCATCAGCGCCATCCCAAGCAGGAACATCGCCACCGTCTGCGGCATGTAGATCACCAGCACGAGCGGGTGCAGCTCCCGGGCGCGCAGGGCGACGACCTCGGCGAAGCTGCCCTCGGCGTGCACCTCGACGGCCTCGGCGACCTCGTCCTCGACCCAGGTGGCCAGGTCGTCGTCGAGCCGCTCGCCCAGCGCGAACAGCGTTCCCACCCCGACGAGCACGCCGATGCCCACGGCCCAGCTGATGATCGCCCAGCGCACCAGCCGGCGCACGGGCATCCGCACGAACGCGAGCAGCACCACGCCGCTCAGGGCGTAGATCATCAGGATGTCCCCGGAGTAGAGCAGCAGCCCGTGCAGCAGGCCGATCACGAACAGCCCGATGGTGCGGCGCCAGAAGCGGCGACGGGCCGAGCCATCGCTCCTGGACAGCTGGAGCGCGGCGCCGTAGCCGAAGAGGATCGAGAAGATGGTGATGAACTTGCCCTCGGCGATCACCGTGATCACCTCCTCGAGCAGGGAGGTGTCGTTCTGGTAGATCCAGCCGGCAAGGGCGGGGATGTTCATCAGGATCACGCCGGCAAGGGCCAGCCCGCGCAGCAGGTCGAGCTCGGGCAGGCGCTGTCGGGTGCGCGTGGGCCCGGGCGGGCCGTCTCCCGGGCCGCGGTCGTCGGCGGCTGCATCGGAACCGTCACCGTCCGGGCCAGGCTCGCTGGCACCGTCGCCGCTGGCGGCGCTGCTCACGCCTTGGCTGCCTTCGAGCGGGCGACGTGGCGGTCGGTGGCGCCGAGCACGAGCTTGCGCAGGCGGATCGCGTCAGGGGTGACCTCCACCGCCTCGTCGGCGCGGATGAACTCCAGCGCCTCCTCCAGCGACATCGTGCGGGCCTGGGCGGCGCGGGTGAGCACGTCGGCGGTGGAGGAGCGATGGTTGGTGAGGTGCTTCTCGCGGACGATGTTGACGTCGAGGTCCTCGGGGCGCACGTGCTCGCCAACGATGCGCCCCTCGTAGGCCTCGTCACCGGGCTCGACGAAGAGCCGTCCGCGGTCCTCGAGCCGACCGATGGCGTACGAGGTCACCGGGCCGGGGCGGTCGGCGATCAGGCTGCCGCTCGCACGCGAGCGCAGCTCGCCCATCCACGGCTCGAAGCCGTGGAAGCTGTGGTGCAGGATCGCCGTGCCGCGGGTCTCGCTGAGCAGCGGCGTGCGGAAGCCGATCAGGCCGCGGGCGGGCACCAGGTACTCGAGGCGCACCCAGCCGCTGCCGAGGTGGGTCATGTCGTGCATGCGGCCCTTGCGGGCGGTCAGCAGCTGGGTGGCGGCGCCGACGTGCTCGTCGGGCAGGTCGATCACGACGTGCTCGACGGGCTCGCAGCGCACGCCGTCGATCTCACGGGTCAGCACCTGGGGCTTGCCGACGGTCAGCTCGTAGCCCTCGCGACGCAGGGTCTCGACGAGCACCGCGAGCTGCATCTCGCCACGGCCCTGGACCTCCCATGCGTCCTTGCGGCCGATGTCCACCACGCGGATGGCGACGTTGCCCACGAGCTCGGCCTCGAGGCGCCCCTGCAGCTGGCGGGCAGTGACCTTGTCGCCGCTGCGGCCCACCAGCGGGGAGGTGTTGACGCCGATCACCATGCCGATGCCGGGCTCGTCCACCTGGATCCGCTCGAGCGGCTCGGGATGCTCGGGGTCGGCGAGGGTGTCGCCGATCATCACGTCCTCGATGCCGGCGATGGCGACGACGTCCCCGGCGCGGGCCTCGGGGACGCTCACGCGCTCCATCGCCTCGGCCACGTACAGCTCGCTGACCTGGGCGCGGCGAACGTCACCCCCACCGGTGATCCAGGCAACCTGCTGCCCGCGGCGCACGGTGCCGCGGTGGACGCGGCAGAGCCCGAGCCGGCCCACGTACGGCGAGGCATCGAGGTTGGTGACGTGTGCCTGCAGCGGCGCGGCCGGATCGCCGCCGGGGGCGGGGACGTGCTCGGCGATCAGGTCCATCAGCGGGGCGAGGTCCTCGCCGGGCTGGTCGAGGTCGCAGGTGGCGGTGCCGGCCACGGCGTTGGTGTAGGCGATCGGGAACTCGATCTGCTCCTCGGTCGCGCCGAGCTCGAGGAAGAGCTCGTAGACGGCATCGACGACGTGGTCGATGCGCGCGTCGGGGCGATCGATCTTGTTGATCACGAGGATGATCGGCAGGTTGCGCTCGAGGGCCTTGCCGAGCACGAAGCGGGTCTGGGGCAGCGGCCCCTCGCTGGCGTCGACCAGCAGCAGCGCACCGTCGACCATCGTGAGGCCGCGCTCGACCTCCCCGCCGAAGTCGGCGTGGCCAGGGGTGTCGATGATGTTGACCTTGAGGTCGCCGCGGCGCACGGCGGTGTTCTTGGCGAGGATGGTGATGCCACGCTCGCGCTCCTGGTCCATCGAGTCCATGGCGCGCTCGTCGACCGACTCGTTGGCGCGGAAGGCCCCCGACTGCCAGAGCATGGCGTCCACGAGCGTGGTCTTGCCATGGTCGACGTGGGCGATGATCGCGATGTTGCGGATGTCCGCGGGTGGGGAGGAAGCCATCAGGCGGGGAAGCCTACACGCGCGCGGGCGCCCCGCGGCGCGGGTAGGGTGACCCCATGCCCTCCTCGACCACCGCGCACGACCACGTCCCCGGCGAGCTGCGCGAGCGCGCCGAGGAGCTGCTGCGGGCCTCGCTCGGCCCGGCCGCAGCCTTCCGGGATGGGCAGTACGAGGCGATCGAGGCGCTGGTGGCGGGTCGGGAGCGGCTGCTGGTGGTGCAGCGCACCGGCTGGGGCAAGAGCTCGGTCTACTTCATCGCCACGCGGCTGCTGCGCGAGGGCGGTGCCGGCCCGACGATCCTCGTGAGCCCGCTGCTGGCCCTGATGCGCGACCAGGTGCGTGCGGCGCAGCGGCTCGGCGTGCACGCAGCGACGATCAACTCCACCAACCGCGACGAGTGGGACGAGATCCAGGATGCCATCGCCGCGGGCGAGGTGGACATCCTGCTGATCAGCCCGGAGCGCCTGGCCAGCGAGCACTTCCGCTCCCGCGTGCTCGAGCCGCTGCTGGGCAGCGCGGGGATGCTGGTGATCGACGAGGCGCACTGCATCAGCGACTGGGGCCATGACTTCCGACCCGACTACCGCAGGATCGGGTCGCTGCTTCCAACCCTGCCGGCGCAGGTGCCGGTGCTGGCCACGACCGCCACCGCCAACGATGCCGTGGTGCGGGACGTGGTGGACCAGCTCGGCGGCGGCGGCGTGCGGCAGATGCGCGGGGAGCTCGCGCGGGCGAGCCTGTCGCTGCAGGCCATCCACATCCGCAGCGAGGCGCACCGCATGGCGTGGCTTGCGCAGAACATCCCGCAGGTCGACGGCAGCGGGATCGTCTACGTGCTGACCAAGGCGCATGCGCGGCGCGTGGCGGGGTTCCTGCGCTCGGAAGGCATCGACGCGGTGGCCTACACCGCCGGGGGCGCACCCGGGTCCGGCGACGACGAGGCCCGGCTGGAGGCCGAGCAGCGGCTGCTCGACAACGAGGTCAAGGCCGTGGTGGCAACCCCGGCGCTGGGGATGGGTTTCGACAAGCCAGACCTCGCGTTCGTCATCCACTTCCAGATGCCGCAGTCACTTGTCCACTACTACCAGCAGGTTGGACGCGCCGGACGGGCCGTGGACGATGCGATCGGGGTGCTGCTGCACGGCGACGGCGACCAGCGGATCACCGACTACTTCGTGCAGCAGGCCTTCCCCGAGCCGGCGGTGTTCGAGTCGGTGATCGCCGCGCTGGGACGGGCCGGCGGCGAGCCGGTGTCGACCACCGACCTCGCCCGCCGCGCGAAGGTCGGCCGCGCGCTGTGCGAGAAGGTGCTGGGCCAGCTCAGCGTGGAGGACCCGCCACCGGTGCGCCGCTCCGGGCGCGGCTGGGTGGCGACCGGCGAGGCGTTCAGCGTGGATGTCGCGCGGATGGAGGCGCTCACCGCGCGCCGGCACGCAGAGTACGCGCGGATGCAGGAGTACGCGCGTGGCGCGCGGTGCCTGATGGCCTTCATCGCTGCCGAGCTCGACGACCCCGCTGCCGAGCCGTGCGGGCGCTGCGCCACCTGCCTGGGCCGGGAGATCCTGCCGAGCGGTGTCGATGGCGAGGTGGCCGCGCGCGCCGAGGCCTGGTCGGAGGCTGCGAAGTCCGCCCCGCGGCGTCGCCGGAAGCGGCGTCCCCGCGCGAAGAAGCCATCGCCGATGACCAGGCGCGTCAAGCGCAAGCGGCGCCCGGGCGGGGGCAGCTCGCGGCGCGGCGGGGGCAGCGGGTCGTAGCCGTCAGCGCCCCTGCCCCACGGCCGCGGCGTCCTCGGGGAACTCGCGCACGCTGTCGTCGAGGCCGCGGATGATCGCGATGCCCGCCAGCGCGACGAGTGCCAGCACCACCATGGCGGCGCGGCTGGCATCGAGGATCGTCCAGCCCGAGAGGTCGTGCAGGAGGTAGATCGTCAGCGCCCAGATGGCCGGGCCGGCCGCGTTCGAGACCTTGCCCACGAGGTGGAAGACCCCGAAGAACTCGCCACGCTCGGCCGGCGGGGTGAGGCGCATCATGAACACGCGGTCGCTGGTCCAGGTGCCGCCGAGCCCGATCCCGACGATCGGGCCGAGCACCCAGATCAGTGCCGAGGAGCCGGTGACGCCCTCGATCACGAGGGTCGCGGCGAAGATCGCGATGATCCGCGTGAGCACCCACTTGGGTCCCTTGCGGTCCACGAGCGGGCCGGCAACGAACGCGCCGACGATGGCAGCGGGGATCGAGACGGCCAGCACGAGGTTCTTCTGCATCTCGGTGAAGGTGCCGAGCCGGTCGAGGTAGATCGTCATGTAGAGGATCACCACCGCGAGCGCGTCGACGTACAGGAAGCGGCCGAGCAGGAAGCGGAAGACCTCCCGGTAGGAGCGCAGGCGGCGCAGCGTCCGCACGAGCTGCCCGTTGGCACGGCGCACCACGGGCACGAACCCCGGCACCTCGGCGCGCGGCACGGGGCGCGAGTCACGCACGAACAGCACCAGCGGGATGGTGAACACCGCGAACATGATCGCGGTCGGGACGAATGCCGCCTGCTTGTCACCGTCGGCTGCAGCCACGACCAGCCCGAGCACGACCAGTGCGGTGAAGCTGCCGACGTAGCCGATCCCCACGCCAAAGCCCGACACCCGGCCGCGGTGCTCCTCGGCGGCGACGTCGGCGAGCATGGGGTCGTAGTGGGCCATGCCGGACTGGTAGCCGAACACGGCAACGCCCCCGATCACCAGCGCAAGCGTCGCACCGGCCACCCCGCCCAGCGCGAGCGTGGCGACCACGCTCATCGCGGTGAAGGCGATCACGAAGGGCTTGCGCCGCCCGAGCTGGTCGGCGACCGCGCCGAGCCCCGGCATGGTCAGCACCAGCGCGAGCGTCACCCCCAGCGACATCGCGGCAAGGTTCCAGTCGGGACGGCCGAGGTCCTGCACGATCCACTCGTTGAAGTACCGGGTGCCGATCGACAGCGAGAAGATCGTGTTGGCGAACTCGTACATCGCCCACGAGAACACCGGCAGCGTCAGCCACGGCAGGCGGCGCCGCGGGCCGGGACGGGACGACCCGCCGCCGGGATCACCGCTCCGCCGATCGAGGCTGCCCGGATCCACACCTGCGCGGTCGTCACCGGGGCGCTCGCCGCCCGTCCCTGTCCCGGATGCGTGGTCCATGCCGCGACCCTACCCGGCGGCCTGCCGCTGCGACCCCCGCTCCGCGGTCCCATCCGCGTACGAAACGGCACGCATGGGGTGCACATACGTACACGGATCGCACGGCCAGCCAGCGCCAACTGGTTCCGCGTACGAAATGGCACGCGGGTGATGCAGAAACGTACACGGATCGGGCCGGGCCGGGGCGGGAGGGACGCCGAGCATGGGGACGGGACGGGACAGGACAGGCCGCCAGGCACGGAGACGCGACAGGACGGCCGCTCAGGCGCTCGGGGTGGTGGCGCGCAGGTCGGTGCCGTGGGGGCGGATGCGGGCAGGACCCGCGACCTTCCAGAGCTCGCTGGGGCTGCGGATCGAGGTGAGCGGACCGCTGGCCCGCACCCTGGCAATGGGCACCGCCACGGTGAGGGTGACCTCCTTGCCGCGCGGCCCGCTGCAGCGGGCGTATGCCGCGAACGTGGCAACCGGGCGGGGACCATCAGCTCCGTGCACGGGCCCGGCCCGCATGCAGCCACCCTCGGCGATGGTGGAGCGAAGCTGGTCCCAGCCAGCCTGGTCGAAGGGCACCGCAGGCGCCGTCAGCGCGCGGGCGGTGTCGATGTCGTCCTCGTTGATGGCCTGCTCGAGCGACTCGGCCAGCATCTGGGGGTCCCGCGCACCACTGCTGGCGGCCGGCATCACGAACGCCGCTGCCAGTGCAATGACCATGCCCGCGGCAACCAGCCGCAGGCCGACGCCGCGACGGGGCCGTGTCCGTGGGGGGCGTACCTGTGGATCCATCCCCCGCGCATGCAGCGCGGCATATCCCGCCAGGCGTTGCGCCGCGATCCGCCACTGGCGCCGGCGGGCGCGCGCAGCGGCCACGGCAGCGCGGGTGGGCTGGAGCGGCTCGATGCGAACGTGCAGCAGGGAGCCCGCCTCGTCGCCCTCGACCTCGAAGTGCTCGGCCAGCTCGACGCCGGTGTCGAGCTCGACCATGCGACGCAGGATCCCGAGCCGCAGGTCTGCATCGCCGATGACGATGGTGCGCTCGTTGCCGTCGGCGTCGCGCTCGTGGAGCCGGGAGCCAACATCCCCGGGAGCACCTGTGCCGGGCTGCTGCTCGATGCTCAATCCCACGGGCCACCAGTGGACGACGTGCGCAGGGTCGAGCAGGCACTCCCAGAGGTCGTGCCGGCCTGCGTTGACCTGCTCGGTGATCCGTGAACCCATCCTCGTGGAATGTGCCACCACTCGGGCCCACTGGAACGTCAAGAGTGGTTGAAGCCCCCCGCCATGCGAACCATCCGACGGGTTCGCAGCAGGGGCCGGCTGCTCGCGGCAGGGGCGATGCCCTGGGCCGGTCCGGCAGGTAGCGGGGCTGCATCGAGCGCCCGGATCGCCTGCCGGACCGGCCCGGTACCGGTGGTGTCATCGCCCCCCTCTGCGACTGCCACCTCCACCGCCGAGGCTGCCGGCTCGGCATGCCTGGCCGTGGAATCCTGCACGTGGCGACCGCTGCGGCGACGGCGCGGCCTGCCTCCCACCTGGACCGCCGAGAGCGGCAGCGCTGCGTGGATGCGTCCGAGCAGCGTCATCGCGACTCCGCCTGCCGCTGTCGCCCGTGTGTCGGTCCCTGCTCCATGCCAGCAGGGTCGGCAGCTGCTGCTCAGCTGCTGAGCCGCACCCGGCGCACATCACCCGCATCGCGTACGCCCGGGTCATCTGCCTCGAGCTGCAGACGCCAGAAGCTCCGCTCGAAGCGCTCGTCGCGGCGCCGGTGCAGCTCGGCGCTGAAGCGCCCAACCCGCCTGCTGCGGATCCGTGTCGTGACTCCCCACATGTCTTCACCCCGTCCGTTGCACCACCGGCCCCGCACGTGCCCACACGCGGTGTCGATGGCTGCCGAGCCCCTGCCCGGGGTCCCGGCGTCCTGCCGGCGCGCCGCCCACCGGCACGCCACCCTCACTCCCTTCATCGGCAGCAGGCACGAATTTCCCTGTAAGAATCCCG
>SKUG01000029.1 GCA_007122215.1 Thermoleophilia bacterium
CAGCGTCGAGCGATCGTTGGGGTCGCGGCGGTCGCGGCCCGGGAGGGCATCACCACGGCGGGCATGGGCGGGCGCGCCCCGCACCGGCGGTGATGGACGAACGGCAGCATCCCAGGGTGGTCCGGCAACAGCCACGTGCGCGCAGTCCCCTCGCGAGTCCCGGCGACGATGCACGCGCACCGACGCCCTCGCCGGGGTGTCGAGCCATGCAGGACCGGGGTTGCAGCAGCCAGCAGGCGGAAAGCGGCCGACCGCTGGCCGACCGGCACGCGGCAACGCTCAGGCGCGCTCGACCACCGTGGCGCAGGCCATGCCGAAGCCGATGCACATCGAGGCGATCGCGTGGCTGCCCTCGCGCCGGTCGAGCTCGCCCAGCATGTCGGTGAGGATCCGCGCCCCGCTGGCCGCGAGCGGGTGGCCGATCGAGATGCCGCCACCGTTGGGGTTGACGTCGTCGCGCCGGTCGTCCAGCTCGAGGTCGCGCATCGTCTGCAGCGCCACGCTCGCGAAGGCCTCGTTGACCTCGATCACCGACATGTCGTCCAGCGTCAGGCCTGCCCGGTCGACGGCGCGCTGCATCGCCACGGGGTTGCCGGTGAGCATGATCGTCGGGTCCACGCCGGACAGCCCGGTCGAGACGATCCGCGCCCGCGGGGTCAGGCCGTGCTCGCGCACCGCGGCCTCGCTGGCGATCAGCAGCGCTGCGGCGCCGTCACAGATCTGGCTGGAGTTGCCGGCCGTGACCACGCCGCCGTCCGGGTTGAAGACCGGTGGCAGCTGGCCCATCTTCTCGAGCGTGGTCCCGGGTCGCGGGGTCTCGTCACGCTCGAGCGTGTGCTCGGCACCGTCGGGCCCGGTGACGGTCACCGGCATCACGCCGGCGTCGAACCAGCCCTGCTCCTGTGCACGCGCGGCCCGCATGTGGGAGTCGTACGAGTACTGGTCGAGCTCCTCCCGCGAGAAGCCCCACTGCATGGCGATCATCTCTGCCGACAGGCCCTGGGGGATGATGTTGAAGCGCGAGGTCACGCGGTCGGAGACGTCCCCGCCATCGCTGCCCATCTTCACCCGGCTCATCGACTCCACGCCGGCAGCGACCACGAGGTCTGCCTGGCCACTCATCACCGCCTGGGCCGCGAAGTTCGTCGACTGCAGGCTCGATGCGCACATCCGGTTGAGCGAGACCGCCGGGACCTCCACGGGCCAGCCTGCTGCGAGCACGCCCATGCGGGCGACGTTCCAGCCCTGCTCGCCGACCTGCGTCACGCAGCCGACCGTGACGTCCTCGACAGCGCCGGGATCGACGTCCGCGCGGGTCGCGAGCTCGGCGAGGACCATGGCCAGCAGGTCGGTCGCGACCGTGGTCGAGAGCGTCCCGTTTCGCTTGCCGACGGGCGTTCGGACCGCCTCGCAGATGAATGCCTCAGCCATGGTGCCTCCCCGGTGTCCTGCGTGGCCGGGCGAAGGTGCCCGCAGCCACTTGCTGGATTGCCTCTGCACTCTAGCGGCTCTGGCACGGCATGTCAGTTGCCCGGGGGGATTCAGGTTTTCCTCTCGGGCTGCCGACAGCATGGACGAAGGCCATCGGCACGGTTGCCGCAGCCATGTCCCACGGACGGGTCAGCACGCTCCAGGGAGCAGTGACGTGATCGGAAAGAAGCAGCAGGCGAAGGGCGCTCGACCGGCATCCCGGCCAGGGAAGCCCGGGCGCAGGCGTGGCAGGTCCGCGACCCCCGGTGGCGGCCAGGCCGCGAAGCTGCGCGACCGCCGGCAGAAGCTGCTCAAGGCACGCGACGTGAGCCTGCGCGACCTCGGCGGCCTGATGCTCGAGATGTACAAGCGAAACCGCTTCCGCGAGGACCTGCTGCTCGACAAGTGCGAGGAGGTCCTGGCGATCGAGGTGGAGGTCTCCTTCGTCGACCAGCGCCTGTTCCAGCTGGCCCCCGCCAATGCTGCCGGGCAGAAGCCCGTCGGGCGCTGCAGCTGCGCGAGCCCGATCATGCCCGGCCAGAACTTCTGCGCCAGCTGTGGCAAGGCCTTCGGGACCCTGAGCCAGGGCCGCACCTGCGAGCGCTGCTCGGCGGGCCTGCGCCAGGACGATTCCTACTGCTTCAGCTGCGGCCACGAGCAGGGAGACGCCCTCGAGCAGCTCGGGGCTCCGGCGCTGGCCGCACCTCCGACCGTGGGGACTCCCGCGGGCCCGGGGGACGTGATCGAGGGCCGCACCCTCGATGGTGCGGCACCCGCTGGCGTCCCTGCCCTGGACGACTCCCCGGCAGGCCCTGCCGTCCCGTACGCACCTGCAGCTGCGATGGCGCCCGCCGCCAGCACCCAGGAGGATCCCGCAGGCCTGCCACCGGATGCCCCGGATACCGCCGCTGCGGCAGCCATTGCTGCGGGCGGCACCGAGGAGGCCCAGCCTGCTCCGCTGGCCCCCGTCGACCTCCCCGCACCGGCCTCCGCTGCCGGCGGTGTCGACGAGCTGCCTCCGCCGCCCACCGTGGAGGCAGCGCCCAGCACGCCACCTGCTCCTGCCCCCGATGCGCCGACCGCCCCGCACGAGGACCTGGCGGTCACGACGCCGGCAGCAGGCCCCGGGCTGCCGCCGCCTCCCGCAGTCGCCCCC
>SKUG01000294.1 GCA_007122215.1 Thermoleophilia bacterium
CTCCACTGGCCGGGCAGCTCCAGGACGGATGCTGGCGCGTGGCCAGCGGGCGGGGCCGGGGCCGCGTCGCCACCTGCACCGCCCGGGCGGGTCGCTGCCTCGCCGGTGCGTGGTGGGGCGCTGGTCACGCGGCCGATGACGTGGACGACCTCGCCGAGGTCCCCGGCCAGCGCGGCCGCGGTGGGCACGGCGTCGGGGCTGCAGGCGACCACCATGCCGATCCCGCAGTTGAAGACGTCGGCGAGCAGCCTGCTGGCGGCCGGGCCGGTCGGGGTGGGGCCGGCTGCTCCGGCGTGGTCGTGCAGCCGTGCCGCGACCTCCGCGAAGATCGGCGGCAGCTCCCAGCGGGCGAGGTCGACCACGGCGGTGAGTCCCTCGGGGATGACCCGTGGAAGGTTGCCGCTGATCCCGCCGCCGGTGACGTGGGCAGCGGCGCGCACGAGCCCGGCAGCGCGCAGCGCGGCAAGCGGGCGGGTGTAGATGCGGGTGGGCACCATCAGGGCGTCCCAGGCCGGGTCGCCGGGGTCGGGAAAGAGCTCGGCAAGGAGGGTGTAGCCGTTGGCATGGGGCCCGCTCGCTGCCAGCCCCAGCAGCACGTCCCCGTGGCGGACGCTGCCGGGGTCCACCAGGTCCCGCACCTCTGCGATCCCCGTGCAGGTCGCGGCTGCATCGAGGCGGCCGGCACGCAGCACGCCGGGCAGCTCGGCGGTCTCCCCGCCGACCAGCAGGGCTCCTGCCTGCAGGCTGGCGTCGCCGATCCCGGCGATCAGCTCCGCAGCCTCTGCAGCGTCGAGGTCGTGCACGGCGAGGTAGTCGAGCACGAGCATGGGGTCGATCCCGCAGCAGGCGAGGTCGTTCGCGCACATGGCGACGATGTCCTGCCCGACGCTGCGCAGCATGCCGCGCTGGCGGGCATGGTCGATCTTCGAGCCGGCCCCGTCGCAGCTTGCGGCGAGCACCCGCCCGTCGTCGAGCACGATCCCACCGGCGTAGCCGCCGGCCAGGCGGATGCGCTGGCGCCCGGCCGGGGCGCCAGCCTCCGGGCCGGCGGCGAGCATCGGGCCGATCCGGTCGACGAGGCGGTCGGCCTCGGCGATGTCCACCCCGGCGCTCGCGTAGGCGGCGGTCGCAGTGGCGGTCGCGTCGGGAGCCGCTGCGGGGGCACGGGTCATGCCGGGGCTCCCTGCTCGCGGCGCTCGGCCGGCTCGGCGATCGGTGTCGGGTAGCGGCCGGTGAAGCAGGCGTTGCACCAGCCGCTGCTGGCGTCACCATCCTCCCTGCCGGTGTCTGGATCGCTGCCGGGGCCTGGATCGCTGCCGGGGCCGTGCCGTGCCGGGACGTCCGGCTCCAGCGCGGCCAGCAGCGCCGCCTCGCTGAGGAATCCCAGGGAGTCGGCACCCACGTGCTCGCAGATTTCGGGAACGTCCAGGTCCGCGGCGATCAGCTCGCTGCGCCGCGAGGTGGCGATCCCGTAGTGGCAGGAGCTCGTGACCGGCGGGCTCGCGATCCGCAGGTGGACCTCGGTGGCGCCGGCCTCGCGCAGCTGCGCCACGATCCGGCGGGCGGTGGTGCCACGCACCAGCGAGTCGTCGACGAGCGCCACGCGGCGCCCGTCGATCACCGCTGCGAGCGGGGCCAGCTTGAGCTCGACGCCCCGCTGGCGCTGGGCCGCCGATGGCTGGATGAAGGTGCGGCCGATGTAGTGGCTCTTGACCAGGCCGGTGTCCCACGGCACCCCACCGGCCGCTGCATAGCCGTGGGCGGCGACCAGCGAGGAGTCGGGCACGCCGATCACGACGTCGACGTCGGCGGGGTGCTCGGCCCAGAGCCTCGCCCCCATGCGCTTGCGGGCGAGGTGGACGCTGACGCCGTCGATCACCGAGTCGGGCCGGGCGAAGTAGATGTGCTCGAAGCTGCAGCGTGCCGGGCGCGGACGGGCGATGCGGCTGCGCGGCTGCATCCCGCCCGGGGTGAGGGTGAGGAGCTCCCCGGGGCCGGCGTCGCGCTCGACGCTGCCGCCGAGCATGCTGATCGCGCAGGACTCCGAGGCGGCACACCAGTGCCCGCCCACGCGCCCCAGGACGAGGGGGCGCAGCCCGTGCCGGTCGCGCACGACGTGGATGGCGCCGGGGGTGAGCACCGCCAGCGCAAATCCCCCCTCGAGCGCACGCACGGCTCCACGCAGGCGCCGCTCGAGCGGGCCGGACAGGCGCGCCATCAGGTGGGCGATGACCTCGGTGTCGGACTCGGTCTGGAAGATCGCGCCGTCGGCCTCGAGCCGTTGGCGCAGCGCGACGGCGTTGGTGATGTTGCCGTTGTGGGCGATGGCGATGCGGCCGCCTGCCAGGTTGAAGGGCAGGGGCTGCGCGTTGGTGATCGTGGAGGCGCCGGTGGTGGAGTAGCGCACGTGCCCGATGGCCAGCGGCAGGCTGCGCATCGGTTCAAGGGCGTGGTCGGGCAGGGCCTCCCCCACCAGGCCCATCCCCCGGTGCTCGTGCAGGGTGGTGTCGTTGCCGGCAGCGATCCCGGCGGACTCCTCCCCGCGGTGCTGCAGCGCGAAGAGGCCGATGCGGACCTGCTCGGCGGCGTCGGCGGGGCCGGCGATCGCCATGATCCCGC
>SKUG01000132.1 GCA_007122215.1 Thermoleophilia bacterium
GAGGACTCGATCCGCATCGAGGGAGAGCATGCGGCCCCCGAGGAGCTCCTGTTCCGGCTCGGCCGGCTGCCGCACTCCGGGTCGCTGCCGGCGCTGGCCGGTGACTACGGGCGGGTGGTGACCAGCCGGGAGCTGGCCGGTGACGAGCGGCTCAGCGACCAGTGGCGCGACCTGTTCGCCGAGCACGGCGTGCAGGCCCCGCTCGCGGTGCCGGTGGTCACCCACGGGCGCCACTCCGCCGTGGTGGTGGTCTGCTACGACGTGGCGACCCACTACACCGACGAGGAGCTGGTGGTCGCCAACAACCTCGCCAGCGCCGCGGGCGCAGCCCTCGAGCGGGCCGGCCTCTTCGAGAACGAGCGTCGCACCCGACGGCTCGCCCAGGCCCTGGCAGACATGAGCGCGCTGCTCGCCGAGACCCTGAAGACCCAGGACGTGCTGCAGCGCATCGTCGAGCACTCGGCCCGCCTGCTCGGGGTCGATGCGTGTGCGATCGCCGTGGTCGTGCCCGACGGGCGCGAGGACGAGCTGGCCACCCACGCCTGCTACGGGTCGGACGACCAGCTGGTGGGGGTGCTGCGCGAGGCGGAGGTCGGGGACCTCGTCAACGAGGTGGCACGCTCGCGGCGCACCGTGACGGTGGAGGAGCTCGCCAGCGAGACGAGCTCGCAGGACCTGCGCGGCGAGCGCTACGAGGCCTTCCTCGGGGTGCCGATGCGCCACCCGCGCGGCTACCTGATCGGGACCCTGTCGGTCTTCCAGCGCGAGGCCCACCAGTGGGACACCGCCGAGATCGCCGCGCTCGAGAGCTTCGCGCACTCGGCCGCGACCGCGATCCGCAACGCCGAGCTCTACGCCAACGTCAAGCGCGACCGGGACACCATCGAGAAGATCCTCGCGAGCATCGGCGAGGGCATCGTTGCCACCGACGCGCAGGGACGCGTCACGCTCTGGAACCGGGCCGCGCACGAGATCACCGGCATCGCCCGCGGGTCGGCGGTCGGGCGGTTCTGGCATGACGTGCTGGGGCTGCCACAGTCCCACGAGCGCGCCGGCTCGGACGGTGTCGTGGAGGCACACCCCGGCGGCGCGTCGATGTGGCTGTCGATCACGACCTCCGAGCTGCTCGACAGGGACCGTCGGGTCGGGGCGATCCATGCCTTCCGGGACGTCACCGCCACCCACACCCTCGACGCCCTGCGCTCGGACTTCGTGACGACCGTCTCCCGTGCGCTGCGGACGCCGCTGACCACCATGTACGGGTTCGTGCACCTGCTGCAGCGTGACGACGCGGAGCTCTCCGACGAAGACCGCGAGGCGTTCCTCGGCTACGTCGTGGAGGAGACCGAGCGGATGGCCGCGATCGTCGACGACCTCCAGCGGGTCGCAGAGATCGACGCCGGCAGCGTCCAGGTCGAGCCGCGGCCGGTTCAGCTGGGCCCGCTCGTCGAGGCCGCCGCCGCAGCCGTGCAGGACACCGCCGCCACGCACCCACTGGTCGTCGAGGTCCCGCCGGACCTGGTCGCCCACGCCGACCCCGAGCGGCTGCGGGAGGTCATGGACAACCTGCTGGCCAACGCGATCCGCATGTCACCCGACGGGGGGGAGATCGCCGTCAGTGCTCGCCGCGAGGAGGGGCAGGTCGTGCTGTCCGTGCGTGATGACGGCATGGCCATCAGCGCTCGCGAGCGGCGACAGCTGTTCACGAAGTTCTACGTGGCACCCGCAGCAGGTGGACCTGCCGGCACGGGGCTGGGGCTGTACATCAGCCGCGGGCTCATGGCCGCGATGGGCGGGCGCATCGAGGCTGCCCCCGGCGCCGAGCGTGGCACGACCTTCACCCTGGAGATCCCGGCCGTGCACGATGCCGCGCTCGGGCAGGAGCGCAGCTGATGCCAGCGGATGCGCCCATCCGGGTGCTGGTCGCCGACGGGCACCACACCGCGCGCGAGCTCGCCGTGGCCATCCTGCGGACGGCGGGGATGGATGTCGCCTCGGTCGCCTCGGCCGGCTCGACGCTCGAGCGTGCATCTGCAACGCTGCCTTCGGTGCTGGTCCTGGAGCTCGTGCTCGACGGCGAGCGGGATGGCTGGGACGTCCTCGAGGGCCTGCGTGGGGACCCCGACACCGCCCGCATCCCCGTGCTGGTGTGCACGACGGTGGCAGGGCGGTCCACCGAGCACCGGGCCCTGGCGGCCGGGGCCTCGGCGTTCCTGCCCAAGCCCTACCTCCCGGACGTGCTCGAGTCGGCGGTGCGCGACCTCGCGGCGGGGATCAGGCCCCCCGTCGGGTCGCATCCGCGGGAGCACCCGGGATGAGGTCCGCGACGGCATGGGTGCGGAAGGCCAGGGGCCGACGCGCCGGCTGGCTGGTCGAGCGGGCCTGCAGAACGTAGAAGCGGTCGTAGGCGCGCACCACCAGCGCCCAGCTGCCCAGTCGCATCGCCGCCGTGAACGCCTCGTGGTGGGTGGGATGCTCCCCGCGGACGGGGTTGCGGGGGATCCGAACGCCCTGTCCGGCGCGGATCACGGACATGTGCTCGAAGGCGCGGGCGACCTCCGCCATGCGGCCGGCTCGGCGAGCGCGTGCATCGGCGCGCAGCAGGAGCAGGCAGGTGGC
>SKUG01000263.1 GCA_007122215.1 Thermoleophilia bacterium
CGCCCTGCGTGATCTCTGCGGTGGAGAGCACCACGACCTTGCGGAAGGTGCGCTCGAACAGCTTCTTCACGTAGCGGCGGACCTTCGGGTTGGTGAGGATCACCGGGTCGAGGATCTCCCCGCGGTGGGCCTCGAGCAGCGCGCCGAGGTTCTCCTGGAGCGCGTTCGAGGTGTCCGGGTCGAGCTGCAGCGTCATCGAGCCGTCGGAGCCCATCTGCACGGAGTTCTGGATCTGGCGCTCGGCATCCGGGTGGAGGATGAACGCCTTGATCGTGCCGTCGGAGGTCTGGTATCGCTGGCAGATCTTGCGGCCCAGCGCGCTGCGCACGAACTCGGTGAGCTCGAACGGGTTCTTGGTGTTGTAGGCCTGGTCGGCGAGTGCGTTGAGGATCGTGCCGAGGTCCTTGATCGGCACCTGCTCGCGCACCAGGTTCTGCAGCACCAGGCGGATCTGGCCGAGGGTGAGCATGTTCGGCACGAGCTCGCCCACCACCGTCGGGGCCTCCTGCCGTGCCATGTTCAGCAGCTCTGCGACCTCCTCGCGGGTGAGCAGCTCGTCGAGGTGTGCCTTGACGATCTCGGAGACGTGGGTGGCCACGACGTCCTGCGGCTCGAAGACCTGCAGGCCGCCGGCGATCGCCGCCTCCTGCTCGTGCGGCTCGATCCACAGCCCCGGGGTCTTGTGGACCGGGTCGATGGTCGGCTCGCCCGTGACGCCGGGAACGTCGAGGTTCGGCCCGAGGGCCAGCAGCCGGCCCGCGGGCACGTCGCCCTGTGCGAGCACGTCGCCCTTGATCCGCAGCTGGTAGCTGCCCGCGCCGAGCCCGGAGTGCGGCTTGACCCGCACGCCCGGCGCGATGACGCCGAACTCCATGGCGATCCGCCGGCGCACCTGCTTGAGGCGCTCGAGCAGCGAGCCGTCCTGGGACGGGTCGGCCATCCGGGTGAGGTCCTCGCCGACCTCGAGGCTGATGGCGTCCACCCGCAGGATGTTGGTGTTGATCTCGTCCTCGGTGTGCTCGCCGCTGGGGCTGAGGTCGTCGTCGCTGATGTCGTCCGGCCGTGCGCGCCGCATCAGGACCCATGCCGTGATGCCGACGGCGCTGGCGAGCGTCCACAGCGGCATCGTCGGCAGGCCCGGCACCGCACCGAGGACGGCGATGATGATCGCGGAGATGCCGAGCGCACGCGGGCTCTGCATCAGCTGGGTGCCGAGCTCCGAGCCCATGTTGCGCGGGCTGGCGGCGCGGGTGACGATCAGGCCGCTGGCGACCGCGATCAGCAGCGCCGGGATCTGTGCGACCAGGCCGTCGCCGACGGTCAGCACCGTGAAGGTCTGGGCGGCAGCGCCCATCGGCATGCCGCCCATCAGGCCGCCCACCACGAAGCCGCCGATGATGTTGACGAGCATGATGATGATGCCGGCGATGGCGTCACCCTTCACGAACTTCATGGCACCGTCCATGCTGCCGTAGAAGTCGCTCTCGGCCTGCAGGTTCGCGCGCTTCTCCTTCGCCTCCTCGGGCGTGATCAGCCGCTGGTTGTACTCGGCGTCGATGGCCATCTGCTTGCCGGGCATCGCGTCGAGGGTGAAGCGTGCGGCGACCTCGGCCACGCGGCCGGAACCCTGGGCGACGATCACGAACTGCACCACGGTGATGATGATGAAGATCACCAGGCCGATGACGGCGTTGCCGCCTGCGACGAAGTTGCCGAAGGCCTCGATCACCTGCCCGGCCGACGACTTGGCGGCCTCGATCGCGAACTCCTCGTTGCCGCCGATCACGTTGGCCTCGTACACCGGCGCGGTGTTGGAGAGGATCAGTCGCGTGGTCGCGATCGAGAGGCCGATCCGCAGCAGGGTCGTGACGAGCAGCATCGCCGGGAAGACCGAGAACTCCAGCGCGTTCTTGATGTACATCGCGGTCATCAGGATGATCACGGCGAACATCAGGTTGAGCGCGATCAGCACGTCGATGAACTGCGTCGGCATCGGCACCACGAAGAGCGCCAGGATGATGAAGATCAGCACCGCGAGCCATGCCTCGGTGTACTTTCCGACGACGCCGAACTTTCGCATCAGTGGGGAGTTCATGACGGGCTACCTCCGACTGCGGGCGTGGGGACCTGGGGGGCATGCTGCTCATGGACGCCGTCAGCGGGGGGCTGGTCGGCGGCTGCATCGAGCGAGAAGACGTAGGCGAGGACCTCTGCCACGGGCTGGTAGAGGTCGCTGGGGACGGGCTCGCCGATGTTGCAGTCGGCGTAGAGGCTGCGGGCGAGCGGCTTGTTGCGCACCACCGGCACGCCGCCCTCGCGGGCCTTGCGGCGGATCTCGTCGGCGACCCGGGTCTCGCCCTTGGCGACCACGACCGGCACCGGGCTGCGCTGCGGCTCGTAGCTGAGCGCCACCGCGTACTGGGTGGGGTTGATCACCACGACGTCGCTGGCAGGCGCGTTGTCGGCGGACTGCTGCTGGCTCATCTGCTGGTGGAACTGCTTGCGGGCAGCCTTCATGTACGGGTCGCCCTCGGTGCGCTTGTACTCGTCCTTGAGGTCCTTGCGGGACATCTTCAGGTCGCGCTCCCACTGCCAGCGCTGGAACATGTAGTCGAGC
>SKUG01000241.1 GCA_007122215.1 Thermoleophilia bacterium
GCCCTTCGCGAGCGCGACGAGTATCGCGCTGACCTGCAGCGGCTCGCGGCGGAGTTCGAGAACTTCCGGCGCCGCTCGCGCCGGGAGGTCGAGCAGGCCCGGGCGGCAGCCAGCGACCACCTGCTCGGTGAGCTGCTGGGCGTCCTGGACGACATCGAGCGTGCCGTGGACGCAACGGGGGAGTCGGCCGAGCACCAGGGGTTCGTGATGGTGCGCGACCGGTTTCGGCAGGTGCTCGGGCAGGCCGGCCTGCAGGAGGTGCCCATCGATGGTGGGTTCGACCCGGAGCTGCACGAGGCGCTGCTGATGCAGCCGGGCACCGGCCAGCCAGATGGCACGATCGTGGAGGTCGCCCAGCGCGGCTGGGCGATCAACGGGCGGGTCGTGCGCCACGCGCGGGTCGTGGTGGCCGGCACGCCCGGCTAGGAAGGGCTGCCCGCATGGGCGGGTACCGAAAGATCCCGACGCGGGAGAGGGGGTGAGGACAGATGGCAACCGACCACTACCGGACGCTCGGCGTGCCCAAGGGTGCCGATGCGAAGGAGATCCGCAGCGCCTACCGCAAGCTCGCGCGCAGGTACCACCCCGATGCCAACCCGGATGATCCCGCGGCCGAGGAGCGCTTCAAGGAGGTCAGCGAGGCCTACGAGGTCCTCAAGGACCCCGAGCGCCGCACGGCCTACGACACCTTCGGTGATGCCGGCGCGCGCGGCAACCCCTTCGCCGGCGGGGGCAACCCGTTCGCAGGAGCCGGTGCCAATGGCTTCGACATCTCCGACCTCTTCGGCAACGTCGAGGGTCTCGGCGACCTCTCCTCGATCTTCGGCGCTGCTGCCCGCGGCGGGCGGGGGCGCCGCCCCGAGAAGGGCCGTGACATCGCCGCCCGGGTCCGGCTCTCCTTCGAGGAGTCGCTGAAGGGCGTGCAGATCAAGATTCCCGTGCAGAAGGACGCGCCGTGCCGCACCTGTGCCGGATCCGGTGCCCGTCCCGGGACCTCCGCGGAGCAGTGCTCGGGCTGTGGAGGCCGTGGCGTGCGCAACGTCAGCCAGGGCATGTTCGCGCTCACCGCTCCCTGCGAGGCCTGCCAGGGACGCGGCCGGCGGATCGAGCATCCCTGCAGCGACTGCCGCGGCACGGGTGCCGGCCGACGCAGCGTTCGCTACCGCGTGAAGGTGCCCCCCGGCGTGCGGGACGGCCAGCGCCTGCGCCTGCGCGGCAAGGGCGAGCCCGGCAGCGGCGGTGGTCCTGCGGGGGACCTGATCGTCACCGTCCACGTCGAGGCCAGCGACCTCTTCGAGCGGCGCGGTGACGACTTCATCGTGGACGTGCCCGTCACGCTGGCCGAGGCCGCGCTGGGCGAGACCGTCCACGTGCCCACCCCGGACGGCACCCGCGTGCGCGTGAAGGTGCCCGAGGGGTCGGAGGACGGCAAGCTGCTGCGCATCCGCGGCCGGGGCGCCCCACGCCGCGGCAGTGCCGACGACCGCGGCGACCTGCTGGCCCGGGTGCGGATCGCGGTGCCCCGCGACCTCAGCCCAGAGCAGCGGGAGGCGCTCGAGGCCTACCAGCGCGCGTCCGGCACAAGCCCGCGCAAGCGCTGGTTCGGAGGGCGATCATGAGCCGTCAGCGCACCGAGGTAGCGGTATCGATCGGGATGGCAGCCCAGCTCTGCGGCCTGCACCCGCAGACGCTCCGCCAGTACGAGCGCCAGGGGCTCGTCGAGCCCGCCCGCACGCCCGGCGGCACGCGGCGCTACCGGGAGCAGGACATCCTGCGCCTGCGCCGGATCGGGGAGCTCACCGAGCAGGGCATGTCGCTCGTGGCCGTGCGCTACGTGCTCGACCTCGAGCAGCGCATCCGCGACCTCGAGCGCCGGGTCGCCGGGCTGCAGGCCGAGCGTGATGCCGCCCTCGAGCCCCGCTCGTACTCACTGGAGATCGTCCACGTGCCCCGCGAGCGCCGCGGGCCACGCTGGCGCAATGCCGACTGGTAGGAGGAGGAGCCATGACCGGCAGCGAGCAGTACACGAGCCAGGCCCAGCAGGTGCTGGCACGTGCGATGGCCCAGGCCACCGAGCGTGGCAACGCGGAGCTGGCACCGGCCCACGTCGCGGCGGCGCTGCTGGAGGTACCCGACAGCGTCGTCCCGAACATCCTGCGCGAGGCCGGGGCCGACCCGCACCAGCTGCTCGAGGGCGTCCGCGCTGCCATCGAGCGACTGCCGGCGATGACCGGCGCCGACAACCTCCAGCCGCGCGCAGGCGCTGCGCTGCGCGGGGTCCTCGGCGAGGCCGGGTCACTGGCCCGCTCGGCAGGGGACTCCTACACCGGCAGCGAGCACCTGCTGCTCGCGCTGGCTGCCCACGATCCCCTGCAGGGGCTGCTGGCGGATGCCGGCGTCGAGCCCCCTGCCCTGCGCGATGCCGCTGCGAAGGTCCGCGGCTCCCAGCGGGTGGACGATCCCGATGCCGAGTCCCGCTACCAGGTGCTCGAGAAGTACGGGCAGGACCTCACCCAGCTGGCGCGCGACGGCAAGCTCGACCCGGTGATCGGCCGCGACGAGGAGATCCGCCGGGTCATCCAGATCCTCTCCCGCCGCACCAAGAA
>SKUG01000190.1 GCA_007122215.1 Thermoleophilia bacterium
CCGCAGCGCCGGAGTGAGCCGTCTTCCGTGATGTGACGCTGCCCTGCCCAGCCATCGCCAGCACCCGGGCAGCTGCGGCCAGCGCGTGGCCGCATCCGACCTTCCACCCGGCAAAACTGCCACCTCCCGGCGCTGCTGCCCGGACAAGGGGATGAGTGTGCAGAGCCTGGGAGGTGCTCGACCATGACTGATGCAGCAAGCAGCGCGACCAACGGTCTTCCGCCTGGCTTTGGCGTGATCAACGCTCCCGACCCCACGGGCATGGGCCTCGGGGCACTCTCTGCCCCCACCGGAGGCCTGCCCGGCCTCAACACCCTGACGGGCCTGCCCATGGCCGGATTTGGAGCCACCCCGATGATCGGAGCCACCCCCATGATGGGAATGAACCCCATGCTCGCGCAGGGCATGCCACAGGCCGCGACCCTCGGCATGGCAGGTCCGCAGATGGGCGCGATGCCCCAGATGGGCATGACCGGCGCGATGCCCCAGGCAGGCGGCAACCCGCTGCTCGACTCGATGTTCTCGAGCCCCTACGCGCCACCGCCGAACTCGATCATCAACCCGCAGGCTCCCGGCGCAGGTGAGCAGACCCTCGGCCTCGCACCGCCCACGGGCGACGTCTCGATCAAGCGTGGCTCGAGCGGCCGCGCCGTCGAGCACCTGCAGCGCCAGCTCGAGGCGCTCGGCATCAAGACCGGCCCGATCAACGGTCGCTTCACCAAGGCCGTCGAGGACGGGATCAAGGAGTTCCAGCGGCGCAACCGGATCCGCCAGACGGGCGTGGCCGGCCGCAACCTGCAGGACCTCATCGCCCGCCGCGTCTCGGCCCGCACCGAGGGCCCACAGGCCCAGGGAGCCGGGGCTGCGCCTGCCCAGGAGCAGGTGCTGCCGATGACCGCCGGCGCCGCACCGGCAGCCGGACAGGCCGCCGACCTCGGGCTTGCCCACTCCGGGCTGCCTGGCACCATCCACCCCGGCGCCCTGCACCCCGCAGCGATGCAGCCGCGGGTGATGCCGCAGGCCAACGTCACCAACCAGCAGGGACTCTCGAACTCCGCGGATGCGCCCGCGAGCCAGCGCGTGACCAACCACAACGACCACATCGCCGACGGCTGGAACCTCGGAGGCGTCCAGCACTCGGCCTTCGGAGCGATGCCCTTCAGCTCCTTCGCCAACTCCGGCATCGGCGGCCCGCACGGCGGCCTCGGCTGGGGAGCGGCCGGCGGCTGGGGCGGGATCGGCGGCTGGAACCTCAACCCCTCCGGCAGCGGCGGGATCGGCGGCTTCTTCAAGCGCCTGCTCGGCTTCGGCTGAGCCCTCGCGCTCCGGCATCGGCGCGCCTGCTCGGCTTCGGCTGACCCCTCGGGCTCCGGCATCGGCGCGCCTGCTCGGCTTCGGCTGACCCCTCGCGCCCTGGCATCGGCGAGCCCGCCCGGGCGCGGCTCACCCCGCGCGCCCCGGCATTGACCAATCCTTGAAGGCATGCGCCCGTGCGGGTGTGGGTACGATGGAACCGTGCCCCACCCAGCAACCACCCACGCAGGCGCGCCGCGATGAGCCAGACTCCCGACAGCCGGCTGCTCGAGGCTGCCTACATGCCAGCCGGCCCCGGCTTTGAACCGTCGATCGTGCTGTATGCCGCCGACGACCTCACCCCCGGCGCGTGGCGCCGCGCAGCCGACGAGCTCGGCATCCCCGAGTCTGCGCGCCGGCTGGGCTTCCCGCTGGCGCTGAGCGACGGGCGCACCTCGATCGTGCAGGGCCGCGCGATGGAGGTGCCCGACGCCCTGCGCTTCCTGGTCAACCTGCGCCGCAGCGACGTGCCCGCCTCCCTGCAGGCATGGCAGCTCGCGGCACTCGTGGCACGCCGCATCCACGAGGGCGGGATGGCCCCGCCCGGGGTGGAGGACACCGACAGCAAGCTCGCCCGCCTGGCCCAGTCGCTGCCGGCAGCCAGCCACGCGCTGGTCGTGGACGAGGCCGTCGCCGACGAGTCCGGGATCGACATCACGCGCCTGTTCTCCGACGACGACGATGCGCCGCCGCCGACGCTCAGCGCGCGCCAGGCGCTCGACGGCTTCATCGCCGAGTCGCTGCGCAGCTTCAGCCTCGGCCTCGACACCTCGCCAACTGCCACCGGCAGCCCCACCAGCAAGGGCGGGCGCTCGCTCAAGGGGCTGCGGCTGCGGCTCGAGTTGCCCGCCGCGACTGGCGCCTGGCAGCTCGAGGCCGACGCGCTCGACGGTGCCGACGTGAGCGCCGACAAGCTCTCCCAGCTCGTGCTCGAGGAGGCCGCCCGCGTGGTGCCCGTGCTCGGCCGCTGGCACCAGCGCACCCGCTCGCTCGAGGTCAGCGCCGAGGAGGCCGGCAAGCTGATCGCCGCCGCCGCCGACCTCAGCGCCCGCGGGGCCACCATCGAGCTGCCCGCATCCTTCGTCAACGCCGGCGACTCCCCGATCGAGACGCGCATCAGCTTCCGCAAGCCGGGCAAGCGCACCTCCGCAGGGGGCAGCGCCGGCCCCTCCAACTTCCGGCTCGACGACCTGGTCGGCTACGACGTCACCGTCGCGCTCGGCGACCGCGAGGTCGACCCCGAGGAGCTGC
>SKUG01000258.1 GCA_007122215.1 Thermoleophilia bacterium
ACCCGCAGCACCTGCTCGACGTGGTCGACGATGTGCACGGTGACGCCACGCAGCAGGCGTGCGGGGATCTCGGCAAGGTCGGGCTCGTTGCCGTGCGGCAGCACGACCTCCCGGAAGCCTGCGCGGTGGGCTGCCAGGACCTTGTCGCGGATGCCGCCGACGGGGAGCACCTGCCCGGTGAGGGTGATCTCGCCGGTCATCGCCACGTCGTCGCGCACGGGGATGTCCCAGTAGGTCGATGCCAGG
Organism: Thermoleophilia bacterium; assembly: GCA_007122215.1. GTDB lineage: Bacteria > Actinomycetota > Thermoleophilia > Gaiellales > SKUG01 > SKUG01. Next base: position 247 of record SKUG01000258.1, read on the forward strand.
GCCGTGGCGATCGTGATGCCTGCCGAGGGCCCATCCTTCGGGATGGCGCCTGCCGGCACGTGGACGTGCAGGTCGGACCCGCTGAAGAAGTCGTCCGGGCCATCACCGAGCAGCGCTGCATGCGACCGCAGCCATGACACGGCGGCCTCGGCGGACTCCTGCATGACCTCCCCGACCTGGCCCGTGACCTGGCGCCGCCCGCTGCCGGGCATCGCCACTGCCTCGACGTACAGCACGTCACCCCCGGCTGCCGTCACGGCCAGGCCGGCGGTGATGCCCGGGCTTGCGTCCTCCCGCCGCTCGTCGCGCAGGAAGCGGGCCGGCCCAAGCCACTCGACGAGCTCGTCCTCCCCGACCTCCACCACGGTGGAGCGGCGCTCGGTCGGGGGCAGCTCGGCGATCCGCCGCGCGGCCTTGCGGCAGGTCGCTGCCAGCTGGCGGTCGAGCTCGCGCACCCCGGGCTCACGCGTGTAGCCGTCCACCAGCAGTCGCAGGGAGCGCGCCGGAAGCTTCAGCTGGGAGGCCCGGAGCCCGTGTGCCCGCCGCTGGCGGGGCAGCAGGTGCCGGCGGGCGATCTGCAGCTTGTCGGCCTCCGTGTAGCCCTCGATCGGGATGACCTCCATGCGGTCGCGCAACGCCGCCGGGATCGTGTCGATGCGGTTCGCCGTGCAGATGAACAGCGTCCCCGACAGGTCGAAGGGAACGTCGAGGTAGTGGTCGCGGAAGCCCGCGTTCTGCTCGGGGTCGAGCACCTCGAGCATCGCGCTCGCGGGGTCCCCCCGCCAGTCCGCCCCCATCTTGTCGATCTCGTCGATCATCACCACCGGGTTGCGGGTGCCGGCATCGCGCATCGAGCGGACGATCGCTCCCGGCATCGCGCCGACGTAGGTGCGGCGGTGTCCGCGGATCTCGCTCTCATCGCGCATCCCGCCCACCGAGATGCGCTGGAAGCTGCGACCCAGCGCCTCGGCGATCGACCGCCCGAGCGAGGTCTTGCCGACCCCGGGAGGCCCCACGAAGCAGATGATCGGCCCTCCCAGCGTGTCGGTCAGCTGGGAGACCGCGAGGAAGTCGAGGATCCGCTCCTTGACGCGGTCCAGGCCATGGTGGTCCCGGTCGAGGACCCCGCGCGCATGGTCGAGGTCCAGGTCGTCGGTGCTCTCCTGCGCCCACGGGAGCTCCGCCAGCCACTCGAGGTAGGAGCGGATCACCCCGTGCTCGGCAGCATGCTCCGGGGTGCGCTCGAGGCGTCGCAGCTCCTTGTCCGCGGCGCGCCGGGCGAGCTCGGGCAATGCCGCGGCATCGAGCTGCCGTCGCAGCTCGTCGTTGCCGCCATCGGCCTCCCCGAGCTCCTCCTGGATCTGGCGCATCCACTGGCGCAGGTAGTGCTCCCGCTGGGAGCCGGTGATCTCCGTCTGCACCTCGTTGCGGATGCGCGACCCCAGCCGCAGCATCTCCAGCTCCCGCGTGGCGAGCGCGAGCGTCCCGCGCAGCCGCTGGCGCAGGTCGACGGTCTCGAGCAGCTCCTGCTTGTCCGCCAGCTGCGTGCGGAGCGTGGATGCAACCAGGTGGCAGAGCTCGGCCGGCGCGTCCAGCCCGCGGGCAACCGGCACCAGCTCGTCCGGCAGGTACGGGGCCAGCTCCACCACCTCGGTGTAGGCCTCGGTCAGCTCCCGCACCAGGGCAGCGACCTCGCGGGTGCGGCGCGTTCCGGAGTCCGGCACGACCTCCACCCATGCCGTGAGGAATGGCTGGTCGCCTGCCCAGCGGTCGATGCGCACGCGTCGAAGGCCCTGCACGAGCACGCGCACGGTGCCATCGTCGCCGCTCATCACGCGGTGGACCACGGCCTCGGTGCCGACCTCGTGGAGCACGTCGGTGCCCACGGGCTGGTCGGCGTCGGGCAGCTCCACGTCGTCGCGCGCGGCCAGCAGCACGACGTGGAGGTCCTCCTCGGCCACGTGCTCCATCAGCCGCCGCGACTGCTCGCGGGTGACGACCAGCGGGGCCATCGAGTCGGGGAAGACGACGTGCTCGCCGATGGGCAGCACGGGCAGCAGGCGACCGTTGCCACCTCGGGAGCCTGATCTGCGGGAACGTCCGGCCATTGGATCCTGTGTCCGCTCGTGCGCGGGAAGCATCCGCGCGAGTGGGTAGCATCGTAGCACCGACGGGAAGCGGGAGGCGTGACGAAGGTGTGCCAGTGGCAGAACGCGTGACCATGCTCGTCCTCGGCCTGCTGCGGCCGGGGATGCTGCGCCGCCGCATGGTGCAGCTGGCTGGGGTCATCGCCGTCCTCTGCTACGTGTGGGTCGTGGCCGTCGCATCGACCCACACGGTCAGG
>SKUG01000248.1 GCA_007122215.1 Thermoleophilia bacterium
CTTCGCCTTCACCGTCGCCGCGCCCTGGGTCCGCGCAGCACCACCCATCGCCAGCGCCAGCCCGGCCACCAGCGTCACCGTGATCAGCATCGCCACCAGCACCTCAACCAGCGTGAAGCCCTGCTCCGATCGAGACCTGCGCATGCTCATCATCGACACCCCGGACCGTTGTTCAGGTGGCCATTCGCGCCAAAGCAGTCGTAGTTGGCGTCGTTGTACTTCCAGACCTGCCACGGGCCCGTCACCGGATAGAACGGTGGGGGGTTGTCCTTGAGGTGTGGCGAGTAGCGGTAGTTGCGGCCTGCCGTGTACCCGGCCTGCTGGGCGTTCGACCAGGTCATGACCATGGCGGGCGAGAAGTGGCCGGCAAGCGACGCCTCGAAGGTGATCGGGCCGGGGCAGCGGGGTGCCGTGGATGGGGGCACGAGCGTCAGCCACTGCGGCGAGATCGTCACCCCGCCGCCTGCGGCAACGACCGCGGCACGCAGGCTGGTCGGGCAGGCGCCCAGGCCGGCGGAGTTGTCGATCTCCAGCACCACGTCGCCCTGGGCCATCAGCCCGAGGCTCGACGAGGTCGTCATCGTGTGGCCGGTGTTGCCGTGGATGTAGATCGCGTTCCCGCCGGCTGCGCGCATGCCGCCTGCCTCGGAGTCGAAGGTGGCGATGGTCAGCCTGCGGTTGGCGCCGAGGGTGCCGCCGAGGATCCGGACGGGGCGGTCGAAGAGCACGGCTGCACCCCAGCCGCCCGCGTTCACGTTGCCGGCGCCGCCGGTGGGGTTGAGGACCTGCAGCCCCGCGCCCGTGATGCGCACCCGGTACTCGGTGCCGTTCGCTGCCGGGCGGGTGTAGCAGCGAACCTGCACGTAGGCGGAGCTGCCACAGTTCTCGCGCATGCGGTCGGCGGCCTGCTTGACGCGCAGCATGCTGATCGAGTCGCCGGTGTTGGGCGACCTGACGCTCGGGCCGCAGACGTTGAGCGTGCCCCGGGTGGAGGTGAACTCCGCGCCGGCCAGGCAGGTGGCGGCGCTGGCGAAGATCGCATGTCCCTGGGTGGTCAGCCCGAGCCGCGAGTCCGGGTGGCCGTTGGAGTGCATCCGTGCGCTGATCGCAGCGCCGGCCCCCATCGCGATCGGCCCATCGGCGATCACCTGGTAGTCCGAGAAGCGCCCCGGGCGCAGCTCGACCCGCACGATCTCGGGCGTGGTGACGATGCTGCCGGCGCGATTCTGGGCCCAGCCCCGGAAGTAGGCCACCACCCGTGCGCCGGACCCCTCGGAGAAGTCGGGGGGTGACAGGGCGTACATCTGCCACATGCGGTCCGGGCTGCCGTCGATGCCCGGGGTGCGCATCGTCCAGCGGTGGGCCCCGGGAATCGACGGGTCGACGATCTGCAGGCCCTGGGGCAGCGCACCGTTGCCGACCAGCGCCTTGCCGCCCACCGCGAACTCGTCGAGTGCGGGGCGGGTCAGGACGAAGCCGGTGTGCTCGCCGACCATCCCGCCATCGAGCGCCTCGGCGTAGGCTCGGATGCCCTCGTCGACGGGGTTCTTGCCGAGCACGTTGTCGGTGCGGTCCTGGGCGCGGTTGACCATGCTGGTGGACGCCGAGGAGATCACGAGGATGAGGGCGACCACCACGAACATCACGGCTACCACGAGCGTCATCGCCACGCCCTCCTCGCCGGCAGCGCGGCGACCGAGGGCGATGCTTCCTCCACGGGTTCGCTGGTCGCGAGCGCGCCTCATGTCACACATCCCAGGGCGTGCCGGTAGTCGGCGTTGTGGCGGGTGCGGATGCCGACGAAGTTCTGCAGGCCACGATCCTGCACGCGCACGCCGCCGTGCTCGGTGATGCCGGTCACCTCGAGCTGGATGCCCGACACCCAGTTGCGGGCGTTGCCGCCGACGCCCGTGGCCAGCCGCGCCGGGCAGCGCCCGCCGCCAGCGCCCTTGAGCGGGTAGCCGCCGCACAGTGCGGGTCGGCAGACGAGCTCGTACTCGAAGCGCGCGCCCGGGGTCCCGTCCACGGGCTGGCGGGGGATGATGTTGGTGGTCTCGCCGCCTCCTGCGCAGGTGGCGGAATACGGACGGATGATGCGGTCGAGCTGGAAGGTTCCCCCGCCCTGGGTGATGCGGTAGGTGATGCACTCGGCCAGCTCCGGCTCTGCGCCCATGGTCGGGGAGACATCTGCCAGGAAGGTGAACTCGGTCGCGGTGGCGACCTTCACCTCCCAGAGGTCGAGGTTCGTGCCGGGGCGCTCGGGGTTCGGGACGTTCTCTCCCCGCTGCACGAAATCGGTGAGCGAGCGCACGTCGCGGATCAGTCGCGGGCTGCGGTGGTGGGAGCGCAGGGCGCGGATGTCGATCCCCATCTGCTCCACGGCGTCGTTGACGACCGAGAAGGACTTGCGGTCCGCGGTCGTCCGTGAACTGCCGCTCCACGCGCTCGTGAGCACGCTCAGGATCGCTGCCATGACCACGCCGAGCAGCGCCATGGCGACCAGCAGCTCGATCAGCCCGAAGCCTGCGTCGCTTCGCCGGCCACTGCGACCAGTCAGCAGCGTGGCGCAGCGCGGC
>SKUG01000228.1 GCA_007122215.1 Thermoleophilia bacterium
ACGGCGGCTTCGGAGCCTGGACGGGATCCTTCGGCGGCGCCGGTGGTGGCGCGCTCGTTCGCGGACACTTCGGGAACCGCGGCGTGTACGGGAAGTCCGGAACCTCGTAGCTGCACTGCGGCACCACGAGCTCCTGCCCGGGGAAGATCAGGTCCGGATGGTCGATCTTGTCGCGGTTGACCCAGTACAGCTCCTGCCAGGACAGGCCCCACTTCGCGGCGATCTTCGAGAGGTTGTCCCCCGGCTTGACCACGTAGGTCGCGGGCATGTCCTTCTGCGGTGGGCACGCGTCCGCGTCATCGCCTGGCTGGACCGGATCACCGCCCTTGGGAGCCTGCAGCGGATCGTCGCCCGGGACCTCGCCCGGGACCTCGCCCGGGGCGTCCTCGATCGGCCCCTGGAAGGGGTCATCACCCAGCTCGGGAGGCAGCAGGTCTCCGGCTGGCGGACCGTCGGTCGGCGGCAGCCAGCGCGGCAGCCGATCCGGCGCACCCGGAGGCTTCCCCGGGCCCTGGCCCGGGTCCTGGCCTGGATCCTTGCCGGGGTCGCCGCCCGGGATCTCCCCGGGCAGCTCACCAATCGGGTCCTCGATCGGCTCCTCACCGATCGGGTCCTCGACCCCCGGCTTGCCGGATCCGGGATCTTCCGGATCCGGCCCACCCACGTCCGGATCCTCGGGATCCGGTGTACCAACCTCTGGCTCGGGAGAGCGGCGGACGAGGTCCACCGCCCCGGAGAGGGCCATCGCTGCGCCACCGATCACGGCGACGACACCGAGCGCTCGCGCCATGCCAAACCCCTGTGCCGCCGGCAGCGTCGAGCCCACCGCGCCCGGGAACTGGAACATGGCCTGCTGTGCACGCACCCCATGGCGCATGAGCAGCGCCCCGGCTCCGATGCTCGCGACATCCGCGGTCCGCTCGCCGCGTCGCTCCTTCGAGCCGCGGGGCGCCACCGGGTCGTCGACGAACGGGAGCACGGGCCCGAGCATGGCATTGCTGCCAGCCTGTGCCGTGAAGCCGCGGATGAAGCCCCGGTCCTGCGAACCTGGTGCCGCCTCGCCCGCCACGTCCTCGGTAGTGGCCACGCTGGTGGCCGAGGTGGTGACAGGAACGACTGGTCGATCCAGATGGACACTCATGCGAAATCCCCCTCGCTCTTCCCTCGATGCCGCCGTATCGGACACGGCCGGCAGTCCGTTTCAGCCGATTGCCATTCCCAGGTCGCGACCGCGCAGCATCCGGCGCATGGACGACACCTCGGCCCGCATCGCAGGGCAATCGAAGCGCTCGGCCTCACGGGCGAGCAGGTTCACCTCTTGGTGGATGAAGCGTCGCATCTGGCGGCGGCGGAGCATGCGGGACATGCGGGACATCAGGAACTGCATCGTCATCTTCCCTCGTGGTCGCTAACCTCCCCCGGCTATCGGGGCGAGGCAGGACGGCGTTTCGGGACGGCACACGGTTGGCCCTTTTCGACGACCGGCATGGCTGGCGACACCGCAGGGCGCAGCCGAGCCGTCACCCCCGGGGGCATCAGCGCAGGGCTACCGGGCGCTCACTCGGCGGCGTCACCCATCAGCGCGGTGGCACGCTCGATCAGCTCGCCCACCTCGAACGGCTTGGGCAGGAAGTCCCGCGCGCCGAGGCGTCGGGCACGATCGGCGACGTTCTCGCCCGCGGCGGAGAATGCGAGCACGGGAATGCGGACCTCGTGCTGCTCCAGGTACTTCATCACCTGGAAGCCATCGAGGGACGGCATCATGATGTCGAGCAGGATCAAGTCGGGCGGCTCGCTGTCGAGGGCGTCGAGCCCCAGCAGCCCCGAGCCGGCCTCGACGACGTCGCAGTCGACCATCGTGAAGGCCTCGCGCACGACGAAGCGAATGGCCGGGTCGTCGTCGATCACCAGCACGCGCCGTCGCCGCCCGACACCATGGTCCGTCGCGAGCGCCTCGACCTCATCGACACGGAAGCGGCGGTGCCCCCCGAGCGTGCGGTGCTCGGCCAGGCGCCCATCCGCCGCCCAGTTGCGCACCGTCGTCGGGCTGACCCCCAGGCGACGGGCGGCCTCGGCTACGGTGATGAACTCCTGGTCGGGCTGCTGCATGCACGGAACACCTACCCGCGCGCACGAGCGCGTGAACGTCGCTGCCACCAGGTGCGCCGCCGTCCCTCAGACAGGCCATGCCGGCGACCGCCCTGATAGTCCAGAGGGATCATCACGATCTTGCACCAGTTGCCGATTCCATGTGTGGGGACGTGCCGGTTGCGGCACGCGCTGGATGGAATCTCACACGGGGCCAGGAGGGCACGCATGTCGCTGCGCATCAACCAGAACCTTGAGGCGATGATCGGGCATCGCCACCTGTCGCGAAGCTCGAACCACCTCGCGAAGTCGATGGAGCGGCTGTCGAGCGGCCTGCGCATCAACCGCGCGTCCGACGACGCAGCCGGGCTTGCGCTGAGCGAGCGGATGCGCTCGACCATCAACGGCCTCGCCCAGGCCCAGCGCAACGCGCAGGACGGCATCAGCCTCGTGCAGACCGCAGAGGGCTCCCTGCAGGAGG
>SKUG01000172.1 GCA_007122215.1 Thermoleophilia bacterium
CTGCGCCAGGCCGTCGACCAGATGATGGAGGTCGCGCTCGACGTCGCCATCGACGATGACCTGCGCTTCTGACCGACCTGCACCGCTGCTGGTGCTCAACCCGGCAGCAGGTGGGACCCGACGCGGACGCATCCTCGCCGACGTCCTCGATGCGTTCGCGGGCTTCGGGGTGCACCCGACGCCCGCGCCGACCCGGCACGCCGGCCACGCGACCGAGCTCGTGCGCGAGTACGTCGACGGCGGTGGCCGCGACGTGCTGGTGATCGGCGGGGACGGCACGATCAACGAGGTCGCCGATGGGCTCGTGGACCCGCGGGGGCCGCGCGCGGACAGGCTGGTGCTGGGCGTCGTGCACGCGGGCACCGGCGGGGACCTTGCGCGGACGCTGGGGCTGCCGCGCAGCCTGCGGGACGGCATCGCGATCGCTGCCTGTGGACGTGCCCGACCGGTGGACGTGGGGATGGCCACGATGGGGCAGCGCGCAGGCCACGGAACGGTGGAGCGGGCGTTCCTCAACGTGGCGAGCGTGGGGCTCAGCGCCGAGGTCGTGCGCCACGCGGCCGGGCCGCTGCGCCGCGCGGGCAGCACGGGCAGCTTCGCCCTGGCCACGGTGCGCTCGCTGGCAGGCCTGCAGCCCTACTCGATCCGGATCGATGCCGGGGACGGCTGGGTGGCTGCGCAGGTCACCGACGCGATGGTCTGCAACGGCCGCTACGTGGGAGGCGGGATGCTCGCTGCGCCGCTGGCCGAGCCCGACGACGGGGTGCTGGACCTGCTGCTGGTCGGGGCGGCGCCCCGGCGGACGATCCTCGGCAAGTTCGGGAAGATCTACCGTGGCACCCACGTCGAGGACCCGCTGGTCCGCTACGCCCGCGCCGCGACGGTGCGGATCGATGCGCCCGAGCCGCTGGACGTGGTGCTCGATGGCGAGCTCGCCGGCACCACGCAGCTCACGACCCGGGTGCTGCCGGCGGCCATCAGGGTGCGCTGCGCCGACTGACCAGCGACGCGAGCCAGCAGGGACGTGCCAGGACTGCACCGGCATCGTGCCAGGAGGCAGGATCGGCATGCTGGGCTGCCGGGCGGGGCGCTAGCGTCTCCTGCATGACGCTCCTGCATCCAGCACCTCGACCGGCTGCCACGGGCCGCCAGCCATGGGCATGGCGTGCGGCAGCCACGCTGGTAATCGTGGCGGTGGCGGTGGGCATTGCTGGCGGGTGTGCCCCTGCGGGCCCGGAGCGCGGCGGGGCTTCCATGCGCGACGCCGGGGGCACGGGAGCGGGCGGGGCAGGGGCGGGCGGGCGCGCACCTGCCGGGACACGCGTGGATGCAGTCGTCGAGCGGGTCATCGACGGGGACACCATCGTCCTCGAGGGCGGTGCACGCGTGCGGCTGGTGCAGGTCGACACGCCGGAGGTCGGGGCGCGCGCGGGGTGCCACGGGCGCGAGGCGAGCCGGCTGCTGCGGCGGATGCTGCCGGCCGGGACTGCGGTCGAGGTCGCGGCCGACCCGGCGCTCGATGACGTCGACCAGCACGGGCGCCTGCTGCGCTGGGTCTACCGGGATGGGCGACTGGTGCAGCAGGAGCTCGTGCGGCAGGGCGCGGCCGGGGCCTGGTTCTTCCGCGGGGCACGCGGCCGCCACGCCGATGCCCTGCTCGCCGCGCTCGCCGAGGCGCGGGCAGCGCAGCGCGGCCTGTGGGGTGCATGCCCGGGCACGGCAGTGGATGTCACCGCACCGGTTGCCACGGGGCCGGCATGGCAGTGACCGGCGCACGCGAGGGCGGGTAGTATCCCGGCAAGGCCCGCCACCTGACCGGCCACCGCAACGCGCAAGGAGCCCGAGATGACCGCCAGCTTTCCCGGCCCCGACTGGACCGATGCACTGTGGACGCAGCTGCGTGACGACGAGGAGCTGCGCCGGGCGGCGGCGACGTGGGTGACCGGGCCGCTGCTGTGGACGATCACCCCCAGCGAGGGCTCGGGGCTCGATGCGCCCTGGTCCATGCTGGTCGACGTGCATGAGGGCACGGTCCGCGGCGTCTCGGAGGCCGATGCCGGCACGCTTGCGCCGTATGCGCTGACGGGCTCCTACGCGACGTGGAAGCAGGTGCTGCAGGGCGAGCGCAGCCTCTACGATGCGGTGCTGGCATCTGCGCTGGCCTTCCGCGGCGACCTGCCCGAGATCGCCCGGCACGAGCGCATGTTCGCGCGGCTGGCAGGGCTCGCTGGCACCGTCGACACCGCATGGCCGGACGAGGTTGCTGCCGAGGCTGCGGCCTCCCAGGGCTAGGACCTGCCGGGCAGGACCCGATGTGATGGTGCAGGGTGGGCTGCGCAGGGTCGCGGCCGCCACGCCCGCCTCGGTAGGATCACGCCCATGTCACCATCCGTCGCCAGCCGGCTGCGCCGGCACGTCACCCACCCGTCCTCGATCGCGCTGCTGCTCGCGTGCGTGCTGCTGCTCGGCGGCACCGCCTGGGCCGCGAACATCGGCACCGCCCAGATCCGCAACGGCGCGGTCACCACCCCCAAGCTCCGCAAC
>SKUG01000067.1 GCA_007122215.1 Thermoleophilia bacterium
CTGCCGAGAAGCAGTACCAGTAGCGGGCGAGGTCGGGCACGGCGACGGCCGCCCATGACGCCTCCAGCTGGGAGGTGCTGGTGGTGTACTGCTCGTCGTCGCCCGGGCCGGCGCCGATGCCATCGATCACCCAGGCCGGTGGCGGCGGGTTGGTGTCGTTGAGCGCCTGCCCGTCCGAGGATGCGATCGCCGAGGCGTTGCCCACGGCGTCGATCACGCGCACGTGCGAGTAGTAGATGGCCGGGGGCGGTGCGAGGTCCGGGGTGATCCCCAGGTGCTCGATGCCCGCGGCCATCCCGGCATCGGTCCAGCTGACCACTGCCCCGGGGCCAGCACAGTTCGCGCCGGTCGGGTCGGTGGAGAAGCAGTACTCGTAGCGTGCCACGCCAGAGCCGGCGTCGACCACGGTGTTGTCCCAGTTCGCCGACAGGCGATCCGGGAAGTAGAAGACGTCCGTGTCGCCCGGGCCATCGCCGTCGTTGACGAACGCCGGGGCCGGTGGCGGGGTGGCATCCACGGTGACGCCGTCGCTGGCGACCTCGGCCGAGCGGTTCCCCACTGCGTCCCGCACGCGCACGTACGCGTGGTAGGTCGTCCCGTCCACGAGGGCGAGCCCGCCCCGGGTGAAGCTCGTCGACATTCCGATGTCGGTCCAGCCGGCAACCGATCCGTCACAGGTGGCAGGCGGCCCGGGCGCAGCGGAGATGCAGTACTCGTAGCCGGCCACGCCGCTGGCGGTGGGACCTCCCGGCGGGTCGCTGACCAGCGCGGCGTCGAAGCTGCCGCGCAGCGTGGTGGTCGATGCCTGCCAGTCGATGTCCACCCCGGCGGTGGGTCCGTCCTCGACCGATGGCACGGGGGTCGGTGGGGTGTGGTCGGCGATGATCGCGTTGCCCGGCGGTGCGTTGATCGTCCAGCGGATCGTGCCAGGCGTACCTGCCCCGTCCACGGCGAACACGCCAGCATGGTAGGTCTGGCCATCGGCGAGGGTGAGCCCCCCGACGGTGAGGGTCGTCACGGCACCCGACACCGTCACCCAGCCGGCGCTGCCGGGGACCGGGGATGCGCACAGCGGGTTGGGCGGGGCCAGCGTCGACAGGCAGACCTCATAGCGATCGATCCCGGAGGCATCGGTCGCTGCCGCCCAGGTCACCTCGAGGGTATCGAGGCTGCCGGTGTGGGTGCGATCGGCGGCCAGCGGACCGGGCCCGTCGACGATCCAGGCCGGGCCGCTCGGGGGAGTGGCGTCGATCAGCACGCCGTCGCTGCGGGTGTAGTCGGAACGGTTCCCGGCCGCGTCGACGCTCCGCACGAACGCGTAGTAGGTCGTGCCGTCCACGAGCGACAGGCCGGTGGCGGTGAAGCCGAGCCCGGCCGTGGCGGCCCAGGTCACCGGGGCACCTGCAGCGCAGTTGCCGCCGGCCGGCATCGAGGACACGCAGTACTCGTAGCCGATCACGCTGGAGTGCACGTCGCTGGCATCCCCGGGCCAGGTCGCCGAGAACTCGTCAGCCATGGCCTGGATGTCGATGTCCACGCCGGGGGTGGGGCCGTCGTCGACGGTGGACGGCGGCAGCGGCGCGGTGCGGTCGACGCGCATGATGCTGGGCGATGCGTCGGTGCGCTCGTTGCCGACGTTGTCGGTGACGACCTGCCGGTAGCGGTAGCAGGTGCCGGTCACGGTGGTCGGGTCCGCCCACGGGGATGCTGGCGCGCCGCTGGCCTGCACCGTCCAGCTGCTCCAGTCCGCACCGACGCAGGTGCCGGCCAGCAGCGGCCGCTCCTGCCGCTCGATGCGCCAGGTGCGGATGCCCGAGTCGGCGTCGGGGCCCTGGGTGAACGCGATGGCGGGCGGATCGGCGTTGGTGAGGCCATCGACGTAGCTGATGGTGCCTGCCGCGGGCGGGGTGGTGTCCGGCAGCACGGTGAAGCCGGCGCTTGCGGAGTTGCCGGCCACGTCCAGCGCCGTGACCGACGCGAGCCCGGGCGAGCCGGCACCGGGGCCGACCCAGTCATAGGTGTAGGCGAAGGGCGTCGGGCCGGGAACGTTCCCGGCCGGGGTTGGCCAGCCGAGGCCGCCTGCCAGCTGCGGGAATGCCAGGTGCTGGATGCCGGATGCAGCATCGGCAGCCGTGAACTCCACGGTCACCGTGCCGGACTCGGCCGGGTTGAACCACAGCGTCGAGCCGGCTGCGTGCTGGAAGTCGACACCGGCCACCGGCACGAACTGCAGGAAGGAGATCGTGGGATTGGTCAGGTCGACCCGGACGACGTTCGGGATGGCGATCTCCTGCTCGTTGCCGACCCGGTCGACCTGCACGAAGATCCAGCGGTAGCAGTGCGCATCGAGCAGTCCCGTCACGCCATGCGACAGCGGCGGATCGATCGCGATGGTCGTCCAGGTCGCCGGCCACGGATCGCAGCTGCCGCCGCTGGCCGGGGTTGCCTGCTGGCGCAGCTCGCGGCGGGCGACACCGGTCAGGGCATCGGTGCCATGCGTGGTGGCGATCGTCACCGAGCTGGTGAC
>SKUG01000271.1 GCA_007122215.1 Thermoleophilia bacterium
ATCAGCTGCTCACAGCTCCTGCGGGATGCGATGCCGCAGGAGGCCAGGTACTTCTGCAGCCGTGGTTCCTCGGCGCCCACGGCTCAGTCGACCCGCGCGGCGGCAACCTTCTCGAGCCGGCGACGCAGCTCGTCCACGTCGTCCTGCCCCGGCGCGAACCCCTCGAGGGGTGGTAGCGCCGCCAGCGAGGCGAGCCCGAACGCGCGCTCGAACGTCGCCGTGGTGCGGAACCGCATCGCCCCGGTGTCGGAGCGACCGGCGTCGGCGATCAGGCCACGGTCGAGCAGGTTGGACACGGCTGCGTCGGCGCTCACGCCGCGCACGCGGGCGATGTCGGGACGGGAGATCGGCTGGGCGTAGGCGATGATCGCCAGGGTCTCGAGCGCCGCTGGGGTCAGGCGGGTGTCGGCGCTCGGCTCGGCCAGTCGCGCCAGGGCGGGGTGGGCTCGCTCGGATGCGCGGAAGGCCCAGCCACCCGAGACCCGCTCGAGCACGATGCCGGATGTCTCGTCGACGTAGCGCCCGAGCATCTCGGCGAGCAGGTCCTCGACGACCGACTCGTCGACCTCGCAGGCAGCGGCCAGCTCGGCGGCGGTCACCGGGCTGGCGGACACGAGCAGGATCGCCTGCACGTCCACCTCGAGCTGGTCGACGTCGACGTGGTCGCCTGCCGCTGCCGAGCGCTGGCGAACGGCGTCGGAGAATCCCTGGTGGGGGCGCAACTCGACGACGTTGCCGTCCGAGGTCTCGCTGGTGTCGGGCGGGAGGGTGTCGGTCATGCGATCTGCGTCTCCGTCGGCTCGGGGTCGGCCCCGTCGTACTCGTCCACCTCGATCGGGGTGGTGGCGGCCTCGGCCGTGGGGCTCACGGCGATCGCGCCAAAGGCGTCTGGCTGGGCCAGGTGCAGCTGCCCGGTGCGGGCCATCTCGAGCACCGCCACGAACGCGACGGCCTGGTCGAGGCGCGAGCAGCCGGTGATGGCCTCGTCGAAGTCGACGGTGCCGCGCTCGAGCACGAGGCTGAGCAGCCGTTCGGCCATCTCGCGCACGGTGGCGTGGCGGCCGACGAGGTGGCGCACGTCGACGTTGGGCTCGGCCAGCAGCACGTTGAGCGCAGCGGCGAGCTGGGCCGGGTCGAATGTCGGCCCGTCATAGGTGACCGTGCGGCGGATCACCGGGCGCGGGGCGACCCGCCAGTAGCGGGGGGTGCCGGCGCGCTCGCCGAGCCAGTCCGCTGCGCCCCGGAAGGTCTGGTAGGCCAGGAGCCGCTCGAGCATCTGCTCGAGGGACTCGCCCGGCACGGGCTCGGGCAGGTCGACCGGATCGTCGATGCTCAGCAGCTCACGCACCTTGATCTCACAGAGCCCGGCCACCAGCAGCAGGAACTCCGAGACGGTGTCGGGATCGACGTCCTCATCGGACGCATCGAGCGCGCGGACGTAGGCGAGCGCCACCTCGGCCAGCTCGACGTCCGTGATCGGCAGCTCGCGACGCAGCAGGACCGTGCAGAGGAGGTCGAACGGCCCAACCCACGCCTCGAGCTCCGGTGAGAACTCGGTCACCCTCATGGGCGGCATCCTAGCCGCCGCAGCGGACGGCGCGCGCCGGTAGCCGGCCTGCCATGCGGCTGGTCCGGCAGCCCCTGGACCGCCACCTCCCGCCTGCTGCGGACAGGCCGGTAGGCTCGCGGGACGATGGTCACCTCCGCAGCGCTCCTTGCCAGCATCCCACCGCCCCCGTTCAGCGAGATCCCGATCGGCCCGCTGACGCTGCACGTCTACGGGCTCGTGCTCGGGATCGCGATCATCACCGCGGTGCTGCTGCTCGAGCGCACGCTGCCGCGCGTCGGTGGGCGACCGGAGGATGCGATGGCGATCGCGATCCCTGCCGTGGTCGCCGGGGTGGTCGGCGCGCGGCTCTACCACGTGCTCAGCGAGCCGCGCCGCTACTGGGACTCCCCGGGTGAGGTCATCGCGATCTGGAACGGCGGGCTCGGCATCTACGGCGGTGTCGCGCTGGGCATGGTGGTCGGGATGTGGGTGGCGCGCCGACGGGGCCTCGTGCCGATCCGCGCGGCCGATGCTGCGGTGGTGAGCATCGCGCTCGCCCAGTCGATCGGCCGCTGGGGCAACTACTTCAACGAGGAGCTCTACGGGGGCCCGACCGACCTGCCGTGGGGCCTTCAGCTCGCCGGCCAGGCGGGGACCGTCCACCCCACCTTCCTCTACGAGTCCCTCTGGAACCTGGGCGTGGCCGGCCTGCTCTACCTGCTGCTCGTTCGCTGGACCAGCCGTCCCGACGGCGCGCTGGTGGCGACCTACTTCCTCGCCTACTCCAGCGGCCGCTTCTGGGTCGAGGGCCTGCGCGTGGACGCCGCGAACGAGTGGCTGGCCCTGCGCCAGAACGAGTGGGTGGCCCTGGCGATCGCCACGGTCGCCGCGATCGCGCTCGTCACCCTGGTCCTGCGCGCCCGAGCCCGCGCCTCACACACCCCCACCTGACCCCCACACCCCGATTTTCCGCCCCC
>SKUG01000281.1 GCA_007122215.1 Thermoleophilia bacterium
CGCCCAGTCGCGCGTGATGGAGGACCAGTTGCTGCGCCAGGGCATCGCCTACCAGGTGATCGGTGGCCCGAAGTTCTACGACCGTGCCGAGGTCAAGGATGCGATCGCCTACCTCAACGTGATCGTCAACCCCGCGGACTCCCTCAGCCTCGAGCGGGTCATCAACACCCCGCGCCGCGGGATCGGACCGACCACCGTCCAGCGCATTCGCGCCTGGGCCGACCTCAACGGCGAGCTCCTCTGGAACGCGCTCTGCAGCGTCGAGGAGGTCGCCGACGTGAGCGCCGCCGCCAGGGCCAAGGTCGCGGACTTCGCGCGGATGGTGGAGGAGCTGCGCACCTACGCCGGCGAGGCCCCCGGCGTCACCCACGTGATCGAGGCCACCTACGACCGCTCCGGGCTGACCGCGGCACTGCGCGCCGAGGACACCATCGAGGCCGAGGGGCGCCTCGAGAACCTCGGCGAGCTGCTCGGGGTCGCCCGGGAGTACGACCAGCGCAACCCCCACGGTGACCTGCGCGCCTTCCTGCAGGCGATCTCGCTGCAGTCGGATGCAGACCAGCACGACACCCGGCGTGGGCTCGTGACCCTGATGACGCTGCACAACGCCAAGGGCCTGGAGTTCCCGCACGTGTTCATCTGCGGGCTCGAGGACGGGCTGATCCCGCACTCGCGCTCGGCGGACGAGGGCAACCTCGACGAGGAGCGGCGCCTGCTGTATGTCGGCATCACCCGGGCCCAGCAGCAGCTCGTGATGCTGGTCGCCCAGGCGCGCACGGTCTTTGGCAAGCGCTCCTGGTCCACCCCGTCACGGTTCCTGTCGGAGCTGCCCCAGGAGACCGTCAGCTTCGAGCGCCTCAGCCCGGGCGGCTGGCAGCCCGCCACCGCGGCGATGGCACGCCAGGCCGGGCTCGGGGCATCCACCCAGCCGGCTCCGATGCGCCCGCGCGTGCCGACCCACACGCCACCTGCCGTGGGCATCGGCGACAGCGTGCGCCACGCGAAGTTCGGGGACGGGGTGATCACCGGGATCGAGCAGGGCGGCGAGCTCGCCGTGGTCAGGTTCGCCGACGATGGGCAGGAGCGGCGGCTGATGCTCGCCTACGCCCCCCTCGAGAAGGCCTGACGCCTATCGCCCGGCGACCTGGGCGGCCGTCCCCGGGTCAGGCTGCCAGCAGGGCGCCGCGCACGGCCTCGTATGCCGCTCCCGACCAGTTGAGCACGCCGTAGTGGTTGTTCAGCAGCGACGGGCGCAGCGAGACGTTCATCCCGTTGGGAATCTGCGCGGCCCGTGCCGAGACCAGGCCATCGCTGACACCCGCAAAGACCGAGGTGTAGCGCGGCCCGCGGCCCACGCGGGCAAGGCCCCGGGTCGACTGTGCCAGCTGCAGCTGAGCGATCACCTCGCTCCCGGCGATCAGCTGCGCCAGCGACGGCGGCACGATCCGGCGCAGGCCCGGGATGCGGGCCAGCATCCGCCCCAGGCCACCGACCAGGCCGTCGGCCCCGTTGTGGGGGGTGGCGAGCGTGACGATCGCCTCGATCGCCTGGTCACCGGCACCGAGCTCGGCGTGCATGCGCGACAGCAGCCCGCCCTGGCTGAACCCCACGAGGCTCAGCTCGTCCTGGCCTGCGTGCGCCCGGATCCGCTGCAGCGCGAGCTGCAGCTGCCCCACGGATGCGTGCATGTCGATCAGGCCCCGGCCGGGCAGGTCGACCACGTAGACCCGGAAGCCGTCCGCGGCCAGGGACGCGGCATACCTGCGCCAGCTGTGGGGCGAGTTCGCGAAGCCCGACACGAGCACCACCGGGGGCGCCGACCGGGCCCGCTCGTACCCGGCGGTTCCATGGCGCCCGCCCAGCAGGAAGGGGCTGGGGTCCAGCCGCTCGACGGCGGTGACCACGCCGGCCAGCAGGCGGTCCACGGGTGTCAGTCGTGCCGTCACGTTCCTCCCCACACGATCCCTGCCCCTGGTGGCCTCGACGACTTCGGTAGATTCTAGTGCATGAACGCACCGCACTCCATGACCCGTCCCGACGTCCTGCACCTGTCCAACGACCCCGAGGCCAACCGGCTCATCGCCCGCGACCCGGCAGCGCTGCTGATCGGCTTCCTGCTCGACCAGCAGATCACCGTGCAGAAGGCCTTCGAGGGGCCCCTGCGGCTGCTCGAGCGCGCCGGAACCATCGAGCCTGCAGCGCTCGCGGCCATGCCCCTCGACGAGCTCACCGACCACGTCCGTGCCAGGCCCGCCATCCACCGCTTCCCGGGCAACATGGCCAAGCGTGTCCAGCAGGCCATGCAGCTCGTCGTCGACCGCTACGACGGAGACGTCGACAGGATCTGGCTCGAGGCCACCGACACCGCCGACGTGCGGCAGCGCCTCGAGGAGATCCCGGGCCTCGGGGCCCATACGGCACTGACCTTCACCACCGTCCTGGCCCGTCGCTTCGGCCTGCCGTTCGCGGGGTTCGAGGACGAGCTGCCACCCTACGGCTGCCTCGGGGACGTCGACTCCCCGGAGGCGCTCGAGGCCTACCAGGCTGCCAAGCGTGCGCACAAGGCAGCCCTGCGCGCAGCGAAGGCATGATGGCGACTGGCACCGCCCGGAAGCTGGAGGTTCGCGCCCCCTGGGATGGCAGCAGCGTCCGCAGCTGCACCGCCACCGATGCCGCCGCGCTGGATGGTGCGATCGCCGCAGCCCGGGATGCGCTGGCCGATCCGCTGCCCGCCCATGAGGCAGCAGCGATCCTCGAGCGCTGCGCCCGGCTGCTGGGCGAGCGCGCCGAGGAGCTCGCGCAGCTCATCCGGGATGAGGCCGGCAAGCCCATCAGCCTCGCCCGGGCCGAGGTTGCCCGCTCCCGGGACACCCTGACCTTCTCCGCCCACGAGGCCCGCCGCGGCAGGGGCGAGATCGTGCCCATGGACGCCTCGGCCGCCGGCGCCGGCTACGTCGCAACCGTCGAGCGCGTACCCGTCGGGGTCGTTGCCGCGATCACCCCGTTCAACTTCCCGC
Source organism: Thermoleophilia bacterium (assembly GCA_007122215.1). GTDB lineage: Bacteria > Actinomycetota > Thermoleophilia > Gaiellales > SKUG01 > SKUG01. The sequence continues at coordinate 3,018 of SKUG01000281.1, forward strand.
TCAACCTCAGCTGCCACAAGCTCGGCCCGGCGATCGCTGCCGGCTGCAGCATCGTCCACAAGCCAGCCAGCCAGGTGCCGCTCACCGCGCTCGCGCTGCGCGAGCTGCTGGTCGAGTCGGGGCTGCCTGCGGCCTGGCTGCAGCTCGTGCCCGGCCCGGGGCGCCAGGTCGGCGAGCCCCTGGCGACCGATCTGCGGATCGCCCACCTCAGCTTCACCGGCAGCGGCGACGTGGGCTGGCACCTGGCCGGGCTCGCCACCCGCACCCGGGTGGCGCTGGAGCTGGGCAACTCCACGCCCGTGATCGTCCGCGCCGGCATCGACGTTGGCGACGCCGCCCGCCGGATCGCCGTCGCTGCGATGGGGTACGCCGGCCAGAGCTGCATCAGCATCCAGCGCGTGCTCGTGGAGGACGCGATCGCCGGGGAGCTCACCGAGGCGCTGGCCGCGGCCGTGGATGCGCTCGGGGTGGGCGACCCCGCGGATGCGGACACCGTGGTCGGGCCGATGATCAGCGAGCAGGATGCCGCCCGTGCCCGTGGAGTCGTGGATGCGGCCATCGAGGCCGGCGCCCGGCTCGTGCGCGGGGGCAGCGTCGTGGATGGCCTGCCCAACCGTCAGACGCTCCAGCCGACGATCCTCGACGGCATCGCCCCGGGGATGGATGCCTTCGACCAGGAGGCCTTCGCGCCCCTGCTGGGGATCACGCGCTTTGCCACCGACGCCGAGGCAGTCCGCCTCGCCAACGCCACGCGTTACGGCCTGCAGATGGGCATCCTCGACGCCGACCTTGCCCGCGCGCTGGAGATGGCCGGGCAGCTCGATGCCGGCGCGGTCACCATCAACGAGGTGCCGACCTTCCGCGCCGACCAGATGCCCTACGGTGGCACGAAGGACTCGGGCAACACCCGGGAAGGACCCCGCTACGCCATCCGCGAGCTGACCCGGGAACGCATGGTGCTGCGGCCCCGCTCCCGAGGCGGCAGCTGACGCTCGCACGGCGCAGCAGGGCCGGCACGCCCGGCTGACACGCTACAGGTTGCTGGCTGCCTGCCCCGCCCCGCCCCAGGGGATGCCCGCCCTCCTGCTGGCTGGCGTCGTCGGGTAGCATCGAGTCCACCCGCCGTCGACCCAGCAGAGGATGCCGCCCATGACCACAGCCACCGCCCAGGATCCCGCCACCGAGACCACCGGCCTGACCCGCCTGCGCACCCTTGCCCGGGAGCTCGACAACCTGCGCCAGGCGCTGTCGCTGCTCAGCTGGGACGAGCAGACCAAGATGCCGTCGCCCGGTGCCGGTGACCGTGCCGCTGCCAAGTCGCTGCTCAGCGGCATCGTCCACGACCGTGCCACCTCCGACGAGCTGCGGGCCGCCATCGAGTCCGTCGAGGATGCCGATCCCAACAACGTCGAGGCTGCCCGCATGCGTCGCCACTACGAGCAGGCGACCTGCATTCCCAACGAGTTCGTGCGCGAGCAGTCGGAGGTCGTCTCGGCCGCCAACCAGGCCTGGCAGCAGGCCCGCTCCGAGGACCGCTTCGAGCTCTTCGCCGACCACCTCGATCGGGTCTTCGAGCTGGCCCGTCGCGAGGCCGAGCTGCGCGGCTACGAGACCGAGCCCTACGACGCCCTGCTCGACCAGTACGAGGAGGGGATGACCGCCGACGTGCTCGCCGGGCTCTTCAGCGACCTGCGCGCGCCGTCCCGCGAGCTGCTCGACTCGCTGGACGCACCCGACTGGTCGCTGCTGCAGCAGCACTACGACGTGGACGTCCAGCGCGCGCTCGCGCCGTCGTTTGCCGAGTCGGTCGGCTTCGACCTCAGCCGCGGGCGGATCGATGACACCACCCACCCGTTCTGCTCGGGCATCGGCATCGGGGACACGCGCCTGACGGCCCGCTACATCGAGGACTGGCTCCCGGGCGGGATCTTCGCGGTGATCCACGAGGCCGGCCACGGCGTCTACGGCCAGGGCGTGGAGAACGCGGCGCTGCCCGCCACCATCAACGGTGCCGCCGGCATGGGGACCCACGAGTCCCAGTCACGCTTCTTCGAGAACATCGTGGGCCGCAGCCTGCCCTACTGGGAGCACCACTACCCGCGGCTGCAGGCCGCCTTCCCCGAGCAGCTCGGCAGCGTCGACGTGACGGCCTTCCACCAGGCGATCAACCAGTCCGGGCCCAGCCTGATCCGCGTCGAGGCCGACGAGCTGACCTACAACCTGCACGTCGGGCTGCGCTTCGAGCTCGAGCGCGCGCTGCTGGCCGGCGAGCTTGCCGCCCATGACCTGCCCGAGGCCTGGAACTCGAAGATGCGCGAGTGGGTCGGCATCGAGCCAGGCAGCGATCGCGAGGGCTGCCTGCAGGACGTCCACTGGTCGTTCGGGCTGATCGGCTACTTCCCGACCTACACGCTGGGGAACGTGTACGCCGCGCAGTACCTGCAGGCCGTGCGAGCCGACATCCCGGACCTCGACGACCAGCTGCGGGCCGGCACGATCGAGCCGCTGCGCAGCTGGTTCCAGGAGCGGATCTACGACCACGGCGAGGTCTACACCGGGCGCGAGCTCCTGACGCGTGCCACCGGGCAGGACGTCGATGCCACCCCGCTCGTGGAGTACCTGCGCGGCCGCTTCGGCTGAGCTGCCTGCCTGCCTGCGCGTGCGGCCGTCCCCGGCGCGCTCGGGGTGACTCGCTCGCGGTTGCGGCCAGCACAACATGGCGCACGTGGGCTCAAGCATTCGCGCTGCCGTGCCGAGCCCGACCACGTGGCAGGTCCCGCCCCCGGGGAGGGTGTCCCCGCGAGGACCTGCATGGTGGTTGGTGCATGGAGGACCACGGGACATCCAGTGATGGGCTGGCCGGCCTGGAGGCGGTGCGGATGCGCATCACCGGCATCCGCGAGCTCGGCAGCGGCCGTGCCCGCCGCTGGATCGTCGAGGGCACCGATTCCCACCCCGCCCCCGTCCGCCACGAGTACGTCAGCGAGATGCTCGAGCAGAATCCCGGATCGCGCATCGCGCCGGGCATGGTGGTCGATGCGGTGCTGCGCTCGTCGACCGGAACCGTGCGCCAGGTCGAGCTGCCGCTGCTGGCGATCGAGGTCGAGCCGATCGGCTACGACGCCGAGGACGACTCCTGGGACTGGGGTGCCGCGGCGTAGCCGTGCAGGAAGCGGATCGATGCCGCGATCCCCCGGTGGAACTGTGCCAGCGTGATCTTCTCGTTGGGCGAGTGCAGGCGATCGTCGGGCAGCCCGAACCCCATCAGCACGGTCCCCGCAATCCCGAGCACCTGGGCAAACGATGCCACCACGGGGATCGATCCCCCGGCCCGCTCGAACACCGGCGCCCGCCCGAACTCGGCTGCCAGCGCTGCCGATGCCGCCTGCATCGCAGGATGCTTGACGTCGACCAGGCAGGGGTGTCCGCCGTGCAGCTCACGCACCTCGACGCCGATCCCCTCCGGCGCATGGTGCTCGAGGTGTCGGCGCAGCAGCGCCGCCGTGGATCCGGGGCGCTGGTGTGGCACGAGCCGCATCGAGACCTTCGCGTGGGCGCGCGCAGGAAGCACGGTCTTGGCCCCCGGGTCGATGTAGCCGCCCCAGATGCCGTTGACCTCCACCGTCGGGCGCGTGCCGATCCGCTCGGCGGTGGAGTAGCCCGCCTCGCCGTGCAGGTGCTTCGCGCCGCTCGAGGCGAGGAAGCCGGCCTCGTCGAAGGGGACCTCCGCAAGGCGCGCCCGCTCGGCCGGATCAAGCTCGAGGACGTCGTCGTAGAAGCCCTCGACCAGCACCCGCCCGTCGGCATCCTTGAGGGTGGCCAGCAGCCGCCCGAGCTCCTCTGCCGGATTGCGCACCGTGCCGCCGTAGAGCCCGGAGTGCAGGTCGTGGGTGGGGCCGGAGACGGTGACCTCGCAGTAGGCCATCCCCCGCAACGAGGCGACCAGGGATGGCTGGTCTGGGCCGGGCATGTGGGTGTCGGAGATCAGGCCACAGTCGGCGGCGAGCTCCGCGGCGTGCTCCTCGAGGAAGCCGTCGAGGTGGACGCTGCCCGACTCCTCCTCGCCCTCGATCACCAGCTTCACGTTCAGCGGCAGCCGGCCGTCGGTGGCGAGGATGGACTCGAGCGCCTTGACGTGGGTGTAGAGCTGGCCCTTGTCATCGCTGGCGCCGCGGGCGTAGAGGTTGCCCTCCCGCTCCTGCGGGTCGAACGGGTCGCTCAGCCACTCGTCCAGCGGATCGGGGGGCTGCACGTCGTAGTGTCCATAGAGCAGCACGGTCGGCGCGCCCGGGCCGGCCCCGAGCCACTCCGCATAGAGGATGGGCGGGCCGCCGGTCTCGTGCAGCTCGACCCGCTCGAGGCCGATCCGCTCGAGCTCGGTCGCGAGCCGCATCGCCGCAGCCCGGCAGTCGTCCAGGTGCTCGTCCTGGGTGGAGATGCTCGGGATACGCAGCAGCTCGCAGAGCTCGTCGACGAAGCGATCGGCGTGCTCGGCTGCGTAGCGAAGGGCGGCATCGGGACCCGCGCTGGTGGTAGCGGTCGTGCTCATGACCTCCCAGTCTAGCCACCGCACCTGCGGGACCGGGACTCAGCCGGGCAGCGGCAGGATTGTTCGTGCGAGCCCGTCGCGGTGCCGTGCCCAGAGGGCGGGGAAGGGGCCGGTCTCGATCTCGTAGGTGATGGAGTCGATGCCCTGCTCGGCGATCCAGGTCCCGGCATCGCCCCAGGTGGGGGTGCGCAGCTCCCGCACGACGCGCAGGCCTGCAGGCTCGGCGACGTGGGTGGCGAGGTCGACAGCGCCGGGTGTCTGGGCGATCACCACGTTGAGCGGTGCATGCAGGTCGATCACCACCCGCGGCTCGAGCCGCTGGATGAGCTCCATGAGCGCCGTGACCTCCGGCTCGGACGCCGGCTGCCCGCCGGGGCTGGAGTGCTGGGTGCGGTGCTCGGGGGTGCGTGACCTCGTCGTGGGCCAGAATGTCGGCTGCACGTCGGGCCGCCAGGTGGAGGCGGGCCAGTTGCGGTTGAGGTCGATGCCGCGCGCGTTCTGCCGGGTGCCGTGCAGGACGCCGTCCGGGTTGGCGACCGGCACCACGGCAGTCACGGCCCGCGAGGCATCGATGCCGCGCAGCAGGTGCCAGGCAAGCATCAGCGTGGGCGCCTCCTCGCCGTGGATGGCTGCATAGAGGAGCCGTTCGGGGCGGCGGCCGGGAGGCAGCAGCACCCGCAGCGGGACGCCCTCGACGCTCTCGCCGTAGGTCTCCTCGAGCCAGCCGGCTGCGCGCGCAAGGTCGCGGACGCGGATCGCAGGCCGGCCCGGGGCCAGGCCCATCCGGGCGTGTTCATCTGGTGCTGGAGCGTGCAGCTGGGCGCCCTCGACGGCCGGGCGGCTCAGACGGCCTTCGCCGTGCCGAGCACCGGCTCGATCGCAGTGATGGTCATCGTCAGCTCGCCACGGGGCAGCTGCGCGGTCACGGTGTCGCCGATCCCATGGTTGAGCAGCGCCGACCCGATCGGGGACTCGTAGGAGACCTTGAACTCGAGCGGGTTGGCCTCGGCTGCGCCGGTGAGCTCGTAGGTCACCGAGCCGCCGCCATCCTCGTCGACGGTCACGCGCGTGCCGACCGAGGCGACGTCCCCGCTGGCATGCTCGACGACGCGGGCCGTGCGGATCTTGTCCTCGATCTCCCGGATCTTGCTGGCGACCAGTCCCTGCTCGTTCTTGGCATCGTGGTAGTCGCTGTTCTCGGAGAGGTCCCCGAGCTCGCGCGCAACCTTGATGCGCTGGGCGAGCTCGGCCATGCGCACGTTCTGGAGGTGGTCCAGCTCGTCCTGGAGCTTCTGCAGGCCCTGTGCGGTGAGCAGTGTCTCTCGTGCCATGGGGAACCTCGCTGGTGTGGTCGGGCGTGCTCGACGCCGGTGTCCGGTGCAGTGGCCGGGCTGCCGGTGGCGGCCGGGGCCATGTACCCGCTCACCATACCCGCCTCGGGCCATTCCAATCGTGGCAGCGCGTCGGGTGGCCTGCCGGGGGGAGGACCCTAGCCGATGCTGCCCACGAACCAGGCGGCGAGCACGCCGATGGCGGCGATGATGCCCGCAGCGAGCGAGATCGCTCCGCGCGAGCCGTGGAGGTCGCCGTGCTCGATCTGCCGGTCGCGCCTGCGGTAGCGGAACCACTCCACCACCACGAGCGTGGTGCCACCGGCGATCAGCACGAACGCCAGCACCTCGCTGCCGATCCCGGCGGCGCTGCGACGGGCCAGGAACTCGAGCACGGCGAGCCCCAGCGCGATCATCGTGATGCCCGTGCGCAGCCAGGCGAGGAAGGTGCGCTCGTTCGCGAGGTAGGTCCGGGCCCGGTTGTCGGTGACCAGCGAGCGGGGCGCGAGGTCGTGGGGGCGCTCGCTGCGGCGGTGGGGGATGCGTGCGGGGCCGATGTGGTCGGTACGGTCTGCCGGGGTGTCCGCTGCGAGGCGGCGTAGCTCTTCCGACAGTGTGTGGGTGTGACGCATCTTCACCGGGGAGTATCCCGCGGCAGGACGTCGATTGCGCCGCGTGGCAGGTGTGGGTGGCGGGGGGAGGCCGCGGTGCTGGCCGCGTCGGCTCAGCTGCGCAGGACCGTGCCGAGGCGCCAGTGGTACCAGCGGTCGTAGAGGCGCCCCACCGTGTCAGCGGGGCGCAGCAGGGGGCCGCGTCGGTAGCCGGACGCCGTGGTGGCAACCCGCTCGGCGCGCAGCTGGAGCATCGTGCCGCCTGCCAGCAGGAGGAATCCGATCACGGCCGCAAGCCACGTGGGGGCGCCGGTCATCGGCAGCCCGTC
>SKUG01000242.1 GCA_007122215.1 Thermoleophilia bacterium
AGCCGAGCGGCCGTCGCGAGTCGAACGCCCGCTGCTGGTAGAAGCCGAAGTCGCGATCGCCGAAGCCCAGTCCGCTGCCACCGCCCATCGAGAGGTTGACCGATCCGGGCTGCAGGAGCACCGGCCCCGCGAGCACCCCACCGAGCACGACGATCGCGAGCACGATCCAGACGATGCTGCCGGCCGACATGCCCGAGGGGCCGTCGTCGAGCCGAGGCAGGGACGCGCGCCCGAGGCTCGGGCCAGGGCCTGTGCCCGATCCCGACGCCGGGCGGTCCGGCCGGGGCCGCTCGGCACCACGAGGTGTTGCATCACTTCCCATCAGCACCCGGATATCGGCGTGACGCGAGCCCCGGGTGTCACGCGCGGGGGCGCCATGGCCCACCTTGCCGGGGAGTTGGCCGTCACCCCCGGCCGACGCTGGTAGCCTGTCGGCATGCCCTACTTCATCTGCCCACGCTGCACGTGGCGCGGGAGCCGAACCTCCCGCACCGCCGGGTTCTCTGCCCGGCCCGCAGGATGCGACAAGTGTGGCTTTGGCTTCCTCTTCGAGTTGCAGGACGACTACTACCCGCACCGCCTGTCGGGGATCTTCGTCTGCGACCAGCAGGCCCGCGTGCTGGCATTCGGCCACGGCGCGCAGCGCCTGGCCGCCGTCCGCGAGGAGCACCTGATCGGGCAGGACCTCGACGCGGGGTTGCACCTGCGCGTCGAGGACTCGTACGAGCTGCCCGGGGATGGCACCCTTGCGCCCCACGAGTTCGCCCTGGAATGGGGCGTGCGGGTGCTCGACGTGCCGATGGAGCTGCAGACCGTCCAGGACCGCCCCGTTGCCGTCATGGCGGACTTCTTCCCGGCGCTCGACGAGGACGGCGGCCTGCTCGCGGTCTTCACGCCACGCGGGGATGCGGAACGGTCCACAGACCCCTGAGGCAGGAGCCCCTGCGCGCGGCACGCGCGCGCCACGCCAGCTACACTACGTGGGTTCGAGAGCGCCTGACCACTCCCCGACGGAGGGCCCCGCCCATGAATCCCACCCTGCTGGACCACGTTGCCCTCTGGGTCGACGACCGCGACGCGCTGGCCGATCTGCTCTGTGATGAGCTGGACGTGCACGTGATCGACCACACCGAGCGCTACACCCTCGTCGGGCCCAACGCGAAGGCGGGCAAGCTCACGCTCTTCGACAGCCCGTCCGGCGCGTGCCCCGAGGCGCACCGCCTGGTCTCGGTGACCCTGGCCGAGACCGAGCGCTCCGATCGCGAGCCGCTGGTCACCGACCACGGGCTGACCATCACCTTCCGCCCGACCACCCACGGCACCCAGCACGCGCTGGTGGGACTGACGCTGCGCAGCAGCGATCCGCTGGCGGCGGCAGGGGAGTACGTGGGTCGCTTCGGGTTCGACGAGGTCACTGCACATCCCAACGTCGCCACCGTGGCCTGCGCGGATGCCACCGTCACGCTGGTGCGCGAGGATGCCGTGCCGGTCGAGCAGCCCATCCTCAACCACCTGGGCCTGCTGGTGGACTCGGCGCGCGACCACCTGTCCGAGGCCCGGGATGCCGGCATGCACGTGCTCGACATCGTCGACGCACCCAACACGCATGCCGTGTTCATCGAGGGACCCGAGGGGGTCTCGGTCGAGTACGTCGAGCACAAGCCCGCATTCGCACTGGCCTGAACCCGATGCGGATCCTCGTGGCAGGGGCCGGCCTGGCCGGGCTCTCGTGTGCCCGCGAGCTGGTCGATGCAGCGCCCGCTGCCACCATCATCCTCGTCGAGCGCAGTCCTGCCATCGGTGGAGCCAGCATCCACTCGAGCGGCTGGATCTGGGCCTACGACAGCGATGGCGACTGGCAGCAGGGGGCCCCAGGCGGCGACGGTGCGCTCCAGCAGCTGGTCGCCGACGGCCTGGACCCGGGCGTTGCAGCGCTCGAGCGCTGGGGCGTTCCGATCCTCGCCCGCGAGACCGCCAACCCGTTGACCCGCGGCGTCCAGGCAGGCCTCGCCCAGGGACTGCCCCACCTTGCCCGCGCATGCTGGCAGGCCGGCGTCCAGCTGCACGTCACCACCACCCTGGTCGGCCTCACCCGCGTGCCCGACAGCCCGGTGCTCATGGCGCTGCTCGATGTCGCCGGTGGGCAGGAGGCGGTGGGCGTGGATGCGGTCGTGCTGGCCGGCGGCGGCAGCGCCGCAGACACCGACGCCCTGGCCCGAGACCTCGGTGCGTCGCCGGCGGCAGCCAGGACATGGCTGGCCCGGCACCCCGGCACCAGCGACGGCGCGACCCAGCAGGCCGCCCGGGATCTGGGCGCCGCGAACGTCCCGCTCGCAGCCGGACACTCTGCCGCCTACGCCCGTGCCATGCCGACGGGGATCGACCCCGGGCCCGGGGACTGGGTGGCGCTCTCGCTCGTTCCGGGGCCCGGTGCGGAGCTCGTGCTCGGCGACCCGCGGTCCCCGGACACCCTCCGGCACGTGCAGCGGGAGGAGCATGACTGGTCC
>SKUG01000062.1 GCA_007122215.1 Thermoleophilia bacterium
GCTCGTCGGTCAGCGAGGCGATCGAGGCTGCGGGCGAGCACGCCGAACGCTCGGGGGCAACCTTCGTGCACCCCTTCGACGACCCGCGGATCATCGCCGGACAGGGCACCTGCGGGCTGGAGCTGCTCGAGGACGTTCCCGACGCCGGAACGATCGTCGTCCCCATCGGCGGTGGGGGGATCTGTGCGGGAATCGCGGTCGCCGTGAAGTCCCAGCGGCCCGACGTGCGGATCATCGGGGTGCAGGCCGCGAGCTGTCCGAGCATCGTCGAGTCCCGCGCTGCGGGCGGACCGGTCGGGGTGGACCAGCAGGCGACCATCGCGGACGGAATTGCCGTCAAGCGCCCCGGCGAGCTGAACTGGGCGATCCTCGACAGCATGCTCGACGACATCGTGCTGGTCGACGAGGATGCCATTGCCCGGGCGATCGTCTGGCTCGTGGAGCGGGCGAAGCAGGTCGTGGAAGGATCGGGGGCGGTGCCGCTGGCAGCCCTCCAGCAGGGGCTGCTCGACCTGGATGGGCCGACCGTGCTGGTGCTGACCGGTGGCAACATCGACTCGATGCTGCTGCAGGCAGTGATCCGTCACGGCCTCACCGCGGTCGGCCGCTACGTGCGGCTGACGACGATGCTGACCGACCGCCCCGGCGAGCTTGCCTCCCTGCTCGAGCTGCTGGGGAGCCGCCGGGTCAACGTCCTCGGGATCGAGCACCTGCGGGAAGGCGCCGGGGTCTCGGTGGGCCAGGCCCGGGTCGAGCTGACCCTGGAGACCCGGGACCACGACCACGTGGCGCAGGTCATCGAGCTGCTGGGAGCCGCCGGATTTCCCGCCGCGGTCGTGGAGGCCTGAGCCGTCCCGGAGCCGGGCGGCCAGACCTCGGTTCGATGCGGCCATGTGAGCCGTCCCGGGCTCCCGTGGCAGGCACCGAGCTGGTGGGATCGCATGGGCAGCTTCCGTGGCTCGGATGTCCGGGCGTGTGGGAGCGCACCAGCACGCAGCGACAGGGCAGGGCATGGGAACCATCTCTCCAGCAACGGCAACGACTCGGTCCGCTGGCGACCCCACCAGCAGCGAGCAGGGCCTGTCCGCACCGCTGCCGGTCCTGGTCGGCGCGGCCCGGCAGGGAGCCGGGGATGCTGTGCGCTCTGTAGGCGATGGGCTGCAGCAGGCCGGGGCGTTCATGGCGGTCGAGCTCGACAAGGCAGCGATCGTCCCGGTGGAGGGCATGTTCGAGGCCTCCAGGCGGCTACGCGAGGTGGCGGGTCGTGGCGGCCTGGTGGGGCGGCTGGCCGATGCCGGAGCCCGGACCTCCAACCTCCTGGGATTCGTTGGTGCCTTCTACGGGATGGTGTTGTCAGGCACGATCCAGGCACCCGGGCTCGTGGCTGCCGACCTCACCGGCCGCGTCGCAGATCGGATCGACGGTCGATCGCCGTCGGGGGTCGGTGGGAATGCCGCCGAGCGGCCCGAGCTGCGGTAGGTGCCCTGGCGCCTCAGGGCAGGTCGCTGGCGAGGTCTGCCACGAGCGGTGCCTCGTGGTCCCGGTTGCTGAGGATGGGCTCCTCGATACCCCAGCTCGCCCAGTCCGCCCCGACGACGGGATCGTCGTAGCGGATGCCGAACTCGTCCCGTGGGTCGTAGGTGCGATCCACGAGGTAGGTGAGGGTGGATTCCTCGATCGCTCCGAACCCGTGGGCGATGCCCGGGGGGATGTAGAGCGAGCGGCTCGAGTCGCCCGGCAGCTCCACCATCCACGTCGTGCCGCGCGTGGGTGACGTACGGCGCAGGTCGTGCAGGCAGGCAACGAGCCGACCGCGGGTGCAGACCCAGTAGTCGGCCTGCTGGCGGTGGAAGTGCAGGCCGCGGATGACGCCGGCATGGGAGTCGCTCCGGTTGCCCTGGAGCATGGCCGGCCCGTCGATCCACTCCTGCCGGAAGGTCTCGGTGAAGCCGCCTCGCGGATCCGGATGGCGAACGAGGTCCCGCAGCACCGCTCCCGCGATGGGAGCCTCGACCTGCTGGTCGGCGCGGGTCGTCACGATGCGTGACGGGGAGTTGCTGGTCGGCGCTCCCATCCTCACGCCAGCTCCAGGCCGATCTGGCGTGCGATCACCATCTGCTGGATCTCGTTGGTGCCCTCGCCGATCTCGAGGATCTTCGCATCACGGTAGAAGCGGGAGATCGGGTACTCGTCCATGTAGCCATAGCCGCCGTGGATCTGCAGCGAGAGGTTGGCAACCTCACGGGCCAGGATGCCGGTCTTGAGCTTGGCCATGGCGGCCTCGCGGGTGAAGGGGCGCCCCTGGTCCTTGAGCCATGCCGCCTTGTAGGTCAGCCAGCGGGAGGCCTCGATCTCGGTTGCCATGTCCGCGAGCTTGAAGGCGACTGCCTGGTAGCTGCCGATGGCGTGGCCGAACTGGTTGCGGGACTTCGCGTAGTCCAGTGCCTGCTCGTAGGCGCCCTGCGCGAGGCCCAGGCCCAACGCTGCGACGCCGATGCGCCCGCCA
>SKUG01000037.1 GCA_007122215.1 Thermoleophilia bacterium
CTTCGGGCCGCAGGTCGTGCGTGGGGATCCTCGCGTTGCAGGGCAACGTCCGCGAGCACGTCGCCCTGCTCGACGAGCTGGGTGTGGGCGCAGTGGCGGTGCGCACCCCCGGGGACCTTGCAGGCGTGGGGGCGCTGGTGATCCCCGGTGGCGAGTCGACCACCATCCGGCGGCAGCTGGAGTGGAGCGGGCTGCGTGCACCGCTCGAGGCGCGCATCGCCGCCGGAATGCCGGTCCTGGGCACCTGCGCGGGCCTGATCACCATGGCCCGCACCGCCCCGGACGGGGCACCGCCCACGCTGGGATGCCTCGACGTGGAGGTCGAACGCAACGGCTGGGGACGCCAGGTCGCGAGCTTCGAGGCCGGGGTCGACTGGACGCCCGCGAGCGGGCTCGACGGCAGCACCCCGGGCACGTTCATCCGGGCGCCGCGAATCATCACCTGCGGACCGCAGGTCGAGGTGCTGGCCACCGTCGGCGGGGACGAGCCCGTCGCCGTTCGCCAGGGGAGGCTGCTGGCAGCAACGTTCCACCCGGAGCTTGCCGGGGTAGCAGCACTGCACCGTATGCTTGTCGAGTCGATCACGGAGGGCTCCTAGTCATGGCCGGGCACAGCAAGTGGGCGAACATCAAGCACCGCAAGGGGCGCCAGGACGCCAAGCGGGGCAAGCTCTTCTCCAAGCTCTCGCGGGCGATCACCGTGGCAGCCAAGAACGGCGATCCCAACCCGGACCACAACCCCGCCCTTGCCCTGGCCGTGCAGAAGGCCAAGGACGTGTCGATGCCCAAGGACAACATCGAGCGGGCGATCCAGAAGGCCGTGGGAGGCGCCGAGGGGGACTCCTTCGAGGAGATCACCTACGAGGGGTACGGGCCCAACGGGGTGGCGGTGATCGTCGAGTGCCTCACCGACAACCGCAACCGCACCGCCAGCGAGGTCCGCCACGTCTTCTCGAAGTTCGGTGGCAGCCTCGGCACCAGCGGGTGCGTGGCCTGGGTCTTCGACCGGATCGGCCAGGTCGTGCTCGCCGAGGGCAGCGATGCGGAGGAGGCAATGCTCGTCGCGATCGATGCCGGCGCGAGCGACGTGGTCGACGAGGACGGCCTGGTGACGGTGGTCACCGAGCCGACCGACCTTGCCAGCGTTCGCAGCGTCCTGGAGGAGCAGGGACTCGCGGTGGAGTCTGCAGGCCTCGCGCTGCAGCCGAAGAACACGGTCGAGCTCGACGAGTCCAACGCGCGCACCGCGCTCAACCTCGTGGACGCGCTCGAGGACCTCGACGACGTGCAGGAGGTCTCGGCGAACTTCGAGATCGCCGACGACGTGCTGGCCGTGGTCGCAGGGGAGTAGCGCGCAGCCGTCCTGCCGGGCCGCTAGCATGGGCGCCGCACGATGCGGGTCAAGCGTGGGGCGGGAGAAGTCGTGGGTGCAGGGGGCATCATCGTTGGGGTCGATCCGGGCCTCGCATCAACGGGGTTCGGGGTCGTGGCCCGTGAGGGTCGCCGGCTGCGGTGTCGCTGGTACGGGCACCTGTCCACTCCATCCACGGCACCGACATCCGAGCGGCTCGTCAGTATCCATCGTGCATGCGTGCAGGTGCTCGAGCAATTCCCGGTGGAGGCCCTTGCGGTCGAGACGCTCTTCTTCGGTGCGAGCGCACCAACGGCACTCGCCGTGGGCCAGGCACGCGGCGTGGTGCTGCTGGCCGCTGCCGAGCGGGGCATCCCGACCTTCGACTACGCACCCTCGCAGGTCAAGCAGGCAGTGACCGGACACGGACGTGCCGACAAGCGGCAGGTGCAGGAGATGGTCCAGGTGGTCCTGGGCATGTCGGCGATGCCACGGCCCGACCACGCAGCGGATGCGTTGGCGATAGCCGCCTGCCACGCGGCCGCGGCACCGCTGGGCAGGCAGGTGGCTCGGGCGATCGACGAGGAAGGTGGCAGGCATGATCTCGCAGCTTCGGGGCCGACCGGTCGCAATCACCGATGACGTGGTCGTGCTCGACGTCGCAGGCGTCGGCTATGGCGTCCATGCGACTGCCGGGGCACGCCAGCTTGCTGCCCGCGCCGATGGTGAGGTGACGATCGTCACCCACCTCAACGTGCGCGAGGACGCCCTCCAGCTCTTCGGGTTTGCCGGGACCTCCGAGCGTGAGCTCTTTGCTCGGCTCACCGCCCTCCAGGGCGTCGGTCCGAAGGTGGCGCTCGCCATCATCTCGACGCTCGACGTGGCAGACCTCCACGCCGCGGTCCTGGCCGGGGACGGAACACCCCTGCAGGCCGTGCCGGGCGTTGGCCCCAAGGTCGCACGTCGCGTGGTGACCGAGCTCGCGGGCAAGCTCGACGACCTCGTGGGCGAGCCGCTGACGGCCCGTGTTGCCGAGGCGGGTGCCGCGCCCGCTGCCGACGATGCCCTGGCTGCGCTCGTGAGCCTGGGAATCCAGCCGTCCGAGGCACATGCAGCGCTGGCAGCGGGTGATTCGGAGGCTCCGGTCGAGGAGCGGATCCGCGCAGCACTGCGCCAGGTGGGAGCATGACCGACCTCGACCTCGACACGCTGCCACCGGGTGTCGATCACGAGACGCCGGGTGGCGCCGTGGAAGGCGCCGGGCGCCCCGTGGTGCCAGAGCAGTCACCGGAGGATGCCGATGAGCGGGCCCTGCGCCCGACCACGCTCGGAGAGTTCGTCGGGCAGGATCGGCTGCGTGCCCAGCTGTCGGTGTTCATCGACGCGGCCCGGGGCGGCGGGGAGCCGCTCGACCACACGCTGTTCGCGGGCCCGCCGGGACTCGGCAAGTGCGTCACGCCCGACACCCTGCTCTACACCCCGCAGGGGCTCGTGCCGATCGGGGAGCTCGGTGAGCTGCGCGGCGAGAGCTGGCAGCCGATTACCCGGCCCGTGGCCGGGCTGTATGGCACCAAGGTCGCGAACTACTTCTACGACAACGGCGGCGCGGAGACCCGCCGGATGACGACCCGGTCGGGCTACCGGATCGAGGGCACCCTCAACCACCCGCTGCTCGTGCGCGGCGCCGATGGTGCGCCGTGCTTCCGGCAGCTGGGGGAGATCCGGGCCGGTGACGAGGTCGCAGTCCGCCTGGGTGCCGGGGTGTACGGCTCGGCGACCCGGCTGCACATCGATGGGTTGCGGGGCCCGACCTACGAGGATCCCGCGCGGGTTCCGGATGAGCTCACCGGGGAGTTCGCGCGACTGCTGGGGCTGCTGCTCGCAGGAGCCCGGATCGACGGCAGCGAGCGCGGCATCATCGTGCGGCTGCGCAGGACCGACCAGGAGCAGGAGCTGCGACGGCTGTTGCACGAGGTGCTGTGCATGGAGCTCGAGCCCCTCGGGGACGGCCTGCTGGGCGGACGCTTCCTGCTGCGCTCGGCACGACTCGCACACGCGCTCGCCTGGATGGGGCTCGGAAACGAGGGGTTCGCGCGGCTCCCTGGCCCGATCTACCGGGCGCCCCGACAGGTCGTCGGCGAGTTCCTGCAGGGAGTCTTCTGGGGCAATGCCGAGGAACCCCAGGCCACGGTTCCGGTGCGTGCGGTGGCAGCGCACCTCCAGCTGCTGCTGGCCAACGCCGGCATCGAGTCGGTGATCACCCCGGGTGCGGCCGGCTATCTCGTGCGGATCGGCCACGCCGCGGCGGAGGTTGCCGCTGGCCACGGCGTCGAGCCGTCGCGCATCGTCGTCGAGCGGACCGATGCCCGAGCGCCCGGCGACGGGCTGCAGGCCTCGTTCGGGATCCGACCTGCCGGCTGGCAGGCACTGCCCGAGGCCGCTGCCCACGACCACCTGGCCGCCGAGGCGGCGGTGCCGGTCGCGGAGGTCGAGCCGTCCGAGCGCGTGCGGGCCGTTGCCCCCTCGCTGGTCGACACCGACCACGGCGCGCTCGCGGTTCGATCCGTGTCGAGCGAGCTGCGGCGCGACGAGCTGGTCGAGCTCGTGTGGGAGCCCGTCGTGGACGTCCAGCCCGGGCTCGCCCACACCTGCGACGTCTCGGTACCGGACGGGCACACGTTCATCGGCAACGGCATCGTCTGCCACAACACCACCCTGGCCTCGATCGTTGCCAGGGAGATGGGCTCGGCGCTGCAGCAGACGAGTGGTCCCGCACTCGAGAAGAAGGCAGACGTCGCCGCGATCCTCACCGCGCTCGAGCCCGGGGACGTGCTCTTCATCGATGAGATCCACCGGCTCGCCACGCCGATCGAGGAGGTGCTCTACTCGGCGATGGAGGACTACCGGATCGACATCGTGCTCGGCCAGGGGCCTGCCGCGCGCAGCCTGCGGCTCGAGGTCGCGCCGTTCACGCTGGTGGGGGCGACCACCCGCACGGGCCTGCTCACCACCCCGCTGCGGGACCGGTTCGGCCTGATCCACCGCCTCGAGTACTACACGCCCGCAGAGCTTGCCCGCGTGATCACGCGCTCGGCCAGCCTGCTGGAGATCGAGATCGCACCCGATGCGGCGGCCGAGCTGGCACGGCGCTCCCGGGGCACGCCCCGGATCGCCAACCGCCTGCTGCGGCGTGTTCGCGACGTCGCGCAGGTCCGCCACGACGGCAGCATCACGCTGGACGTTGCCCGCGAGGCGCTCGACCTCGTGGATGTCGACCACGTGGGCCTTGACCGGATCGACCGCCAGCTGCTCGAGCACATCCTCCTGCGCTTCGGCGGCGGACCGGTAGGGCTGAACACCCTCGCGGTGGCCATCGGTGAGGAGCCCACCACCATCGAGGACGTCTACGAGCCGTACCTCATCCAGCAGGGCCTGCTCCAGCGCACTGCACGCGGGCGCATGCTCACTGCCGGCGGCCGCCAGCACCTCGCCGCCCTCGGCGTGCATGCAGGCGATGCCGGCACGACGCTCTTCGAACGCTGATCCCGGGATGCGCACGGACGAGCTGGACTTCGACCTCCCGGCTGAGCTGGTCGCCCAGGAGCCGGCTCCAGCCCGGCAGCAGTCACTGCTCATGCACGTCAGGGCCGGCAGCGGCGTCGAGGAGGTCGCCCCGTTCGGCGAGCTGTTCCCGCGCCTGCTGCGCGATGACGACCTGGTCGTCGTCAACGACACCCGCGTCATCAACGCGCGGATCCAGGCCCGTCGCCCGACCGGTGGGCGAGTCGAGCTGCTGCTGCTCCAGCCGCTGGCAGGGCATGACCGGCGCTGGCAGGCCATGGTCCGCCCGGCGCGGCGTCTTGCCCCCGGCATGCAGCTCGCCATCGAGGGTGATGGCCGGCCGCTGCTCGCGGTCGAGCGCACCGGCAGCGGAACCTGGACGATGGAGCTTCCCGAGCCAACGGGCGAGGTACCCGGCTGGCTGGAGGAGGTCGGCGAACAGCCACTGCCGCCCTACATCACGAGCCGGGCAGCCCCTGCCGACCGCTACCAGACCGTCTACGCCGAGCGGCCCGGATCGGTCGCCGCCCCCACCGCAGGCCTGCACCTCGACGAGGACCTCCACCGGCAGCTCGTGGATGAGGGGCGGCTCGCGACCGTGACCCTGCACGTCGGCGCGGGGACCTTCCTGCCGGTCCGCAGCGAGCGGCTCGACGACCACCGCATGCACGAGGAGTGGTACGAGGTCACGCCCGGGACCGACGAGCTGATCGTGGCAGCGCGTGCAGCCGGTCGGCGCATCGTCGCGATCGGCACCACGAGCGTGCGGGTGCTCGAGACGGTCTACGCCCGACCCGGAGTTCCTCGTCAGGGGCGGACCGACATCTTCATCCGTCCCGGCCACCGTTTCGCCTGCGTCGATGCGCTCCTCACGAACTTCCACCTGCCCCGCTCCACCCTGATCGCGCTCGTGATGGCCGCGGCGGGGATCGACGTCACGCGTGCCGCCTACGCCGAGGCCATCGAGCGCCGCATGCGCTTCTTCAGCTTCGGCGATGCCATGTTCATCGACCGTCCCTGATCCCCCTGGGCCCGGGCCTCCGAACATGCGCGGACGAACGTGCACGCCTGCGGTGCCGGATCGTACGCGGATCGTGCAGCGCTTCGGGCGCGTGCTCAGGCGCGGATGATCGAGCATCCGGCCGGTGCCGGATCGTACGCGGATCGCCCTGCCATGTGGTCCCAGGGATGTGCGGCCCTGAGGCAGTGCCCGTGTGTCCCGCACACGGGCGGACGAATGTGCATCACCGGCGTGCCGAAACGTACGCGGATCGCGGAATGGTCCGGCGCACCAGGCATGGGTGGACGAATGCGCATCCCTGGGGTGCCGAATCGTACGCGGATCGTGCTGCCGCGGATCGTGCAGCGCTCCAGGCGCGTGCTCAGGTGCGTGCTCAGGCGCGTACGATTGAGCATGGGGGCGGTGCCGGATCGTACGCGGATCGTTCAGCTCGCACGGGGACCGGTGCGGGGAGCGGTACGGGGGCTGGTAGCCTCGGGCGCATGCAGCCGTTCACCCTGACCGCCAGCGATGGCCGCGCACGAGCGGGGCGGCTCACGACGGGCCACGGAACGATCCGCACGCCCTGCTTCATGCCCGTGGGCACGAAGGCGACCGTGAAGTCCGTCACCCCCGACGAGCTGGTCGGCATCGGCGCGCAGGTGATCCTCGCCAACACCTACCACCTGACCCTCCGCCCCGGCACTGCCTACATCGGCGAGCGCGGGGGCCTGCACGCGTTCATGCGCTGGCCCCGCCCGATCCTCACCGACTCCGGCGGCTTCCAGGTCTTCAGCCTCCGCCACACCCTCGACCTCGACGACGACGGGGTGACCTTCCGCTCGGTCTACGACGGCGACCAGGTCCGCTTCACCCCGGAGTCGGTGGCGCAGGCACAGGTCGACCTCGGCTCGGACATCTGCATGGTGCTCGACGAGTGCCCGCCCGGGGATGCCGACCAGGCGACCGTCGATGCAGCCACGCGCCGCACCCACGACTGGGCTGCGCGGGCCCGGGCAGCCCACCTCGAGCTGCGCCAGGGAGCGGGCTGGACCTGCACCGGAACTCCCCAGCTGCAGTTCGGCATCGTCCAGGGTGGCACGAGTGCCGACCTGCGACGCGAG
Organism: Thermoleophilia bacterium; assembly: GCA_007122215.1. GTDB lineage: Bacteria > Actinomycetota > Thermoleophilia > Gaiellales > SKUG01 > SKUG01. Next base: position 7,037 of record SKUG01000037.1, read on the forward strand.
AGCGCCCGCACCCTCGTCGGCATCGGATTTGACGGCTACGCCATCGGCGGGCTGTCGGTCGGGGAGCCCCCCGAGGTGACCATGCCCATGGTGCGGGCAGCCTGCGACGAGCTCCCGGTCGATGCCGCGCGGTACTTCATGGGTATCGGCGACCCGCTCGGGATCCTCGACGTGATCGATGCAGGGGTCGACATGTTCGACTGCGTGCTGCCCACGCGTATGGGACGCACTGCCGGTGCCAGCGTGCCCGTCGACGTCCACCCGCGGGCGCGGATCAACCTCCGCAACCGGGTGCACATGGACGATGACGGCCCGATCCTTGCGGGGTGCCGCTGTCCTGCGTGCGCGGGCGGTTACTCCCGTGCCTACCTGCGCCACCTGCTGCTCCAGCAGGAGGTGCTCGGGCTGCGCCTTGTCAGCCTGCACAACCTCCTCGTCCTGCTCGACCTCACGGCCCGGGCCCGCCGCGCCATCTCGGCAGGGTCCTGGGCGGAGTGGTACCCGTCCGAGCGAGCCCGCTGGGAACCCCGGGACTGAGACGGATCCGGCACCTGGAGCCGACAAACAGGCAACGGGAAGTCCTTCGGGAAGGCATCGGGACACGGCGTGCTGTCGGTAGCGCTCGCAATCATCATCGCAGTCGTGGCCTACTGGCTGATCGTGCAGCGTCCGCAGCAGCAGCAGCAGGCCGAGCACCAGCAGCTCGTCCACGACATCGGCGTGGGTGACCACGTGATGACCGTCGGCGGGATCTTCGGCACTGTGCTGGAGATCGATGGCCAGACCGCGGTGCTGCAGGTAGGACCCACCCAGGTGATGCGGGTGGCGACCGACGGCATCAGCCGTCGGGTGGCCGAGGTCCCGCTCCCGGAGATCCCAGGCAATCCGCAGACCGAGGGCAGCATGATGCACCACCACCAGGACCAGCCCACCCCGCCCGGCGCCGCGAGCCACGCTCAGCCCGTGCCGGTCCCAGCCCCCCAGCCCGGGGCGACGACCCCTCCTGCGATCACGCCCGCACCAGCGGGCGGCCAGCCCGGACACGCATGGATCCGGCTGCAGGGACCTTCCGGCGGCCAGGCTGCACGGCTGCCCGCGCCGCCCCGGATCGATGCCGCAGCCGCCCGGGCCGCCACGGGCCCGATCCAGCTGCCACGGTTCGCGCCGTCGTTCGGAGCCGCACCGATCGAGACGCACCAGCAGCCCATGGAGCCTGCGCCTGCCACGACACCAACGCACGTGCCCGTTGCCGGTCCGATGGCACCGGTGGTCTCACATCAGCCAGCAGCTCCTGCCCATCACACGCCCCCGAGCCGGCAGGCCGAGCCGGAGCCGGTGGCGACACCGACGTCGGAAGGGGCCCCCACCAGCCGCCGTTCCCCGGCTCCCGACGGCTTCCTGGCCACTGCCAGGCCCGGGGATCCGCACTACGACATCGCCCGCGAGCAGGCAGCAGCGGAACGGATCGAGCTCGCCCGCGCCTGGGAAGGGGCCGTGGCCGACTTCCTCGCGAGCCAGGGCCGCGGTGGCACGGTGGGGGCATCCCACGACCTCGTCCCGCACGACCAGCCCGGCCATGCCGGGCCGCCACCGCCGGCGACGTTCGATGGCGAGCTCGCGGCGGTCTACCCCGAGCCGGCGGCGATCCCCCGTGCTGGTGCAGGTGGGGCCGGCAGCGACGGCGACGACCCGTTCGCCGCCGCACGCCCGTTCCTGCGCACGGGCCACCTGACCGGAGGGGCACGGACCGGCTGAAGGGGACCGACCGGCTCCTGGGGCCGTTTCGACAGCGATGATGGTGGATACGTCCCCCCGGAAGGGTAGGGTCCCCCACCAATGAACGAGTCGCGCTCGCACCTGGCAGTCTTCGGCATGGTCCTCACGGTCATCGTGGTGACCTTCCTGACCGGCTACTTCAACGCCCCCAAGCTGGGGCTCGACCTGCAGGGCGGGCTCGAGGTCGTGCTCGAGGCCAAGCCGCGCGCCGACCAGGGCGAGGTCACCACCGAGGACATCACCCAGTCGCTCGAGATCATCCGCAGCCGCGTCGACCAGCTGGGCGTTGCCGAGCCCGAGATCCGGCCGCAGGGTGATCGCCAGATCGCCATCGCCCTGCCAGGCGTGGGTGATCCCGCACAGGCCGCGGAGGTGATCGGATCCACCGCGCAGCTGCGCTTCTACGACCTCCAGGAGAACGTGGTCGACGGGCAGCTGTTCCGCTCCGACTTCGATGCCCTGAAGGCCAACCAGGACCTGCTGGAGGAGAACGACCCGATCGAGTTCTACCTCTTCGACGAGGACTCCGGGGCACGGCTTGCCGGGCCCGAGCAGTCCGAGGAGGACCTCTTCGAGGAGTTCGACGGGCGCGAGCCCGAGGGCTCGGTCGTGCTGAAGGTGCCCGAGGGCTACGTGCTGCTGCGCAGCACCCGACCGGACGGGCTCTCCTTCGCGCTGCAGACCGAGCCCCAGGAGGGCGTGGGCCGGTTCGATGCCGAGCAGGGGATCTTCCTGCTGATGCGGGACGAGCCGGGCCTCGACGGCACCGCGATCGAGCTGGCCAACCCCGAGGCGGGCGGGCAGTTTGCCGGGCAGACGGGCTCGTGGGCGACGGCGATCCGCTTCAACCGTGCCGGCGGGC
>SKUG01000207.1 GCA_007122215.1 Thermoleophilia bacterium
GCTCCACCCCGAGGCAACGACCGCCGAGGTGCGGGCATCGCTCGACGGGATGGACCACCCCTCGAGCGACCTCGTGCCGGACCCACCGGTCGACTCCACCCCGCAGGTGGACCTCGAGCGACCCGCCTTCCCGCCGATCGCCGATGGCACGACCGGCGGTGCGGTGTTCATGGCACCGCCCACGGAGTTCCGCCGGCGCATGCGCGGCTACGACCGCGAGTCGGTGGATGCGTACATCACGCAACTGCGCTCCGAGGGCCAGCGGCTGATCCAGGACCTGATGGAGCTGCGCGAGCGCCACACCCGTGCGGAGTCGGAGATCCAGCTCTCGCGCCGGGAGCTTGCATGGTGGCGCTCGCAGCGCGAGATGCTCGACGTCGCGATCGCCAAGGCCCACAGCCGCGCCATCCGCATCGAGCAGAACGCCAACGACCGGGCCCGGGAGGTCGAGCGTGACGCACACGCCACGGCCGAGCGGCTCGTGGCTGGCGTCCGGGCCCAGGCCGAGGAGATGGTCACCACCGCCCGCGCCCAGGCCCAGGAGCGGCTCGAGTCCGTCGAGGACGAGGTCACGCGCCAGCAGGAGCGTGCCCGACGGCTGGCCGACCTGCAGGTCGGGATGGTGCAGTCGATCCGCAGCGCCCTGCAGCAGTTCGAGGTGGGGATGGTCGACCTCGACGTCGTCCGCGGACAGATCGCCTGGCTCGACGACAGCCTCGGCGAGCCCGCGACGGGTCCCGAGGGAGGCGAGGCTTCCGAGGCGGCACCTCCGGCGTCGTCGCCCGGCCAGGACGACGAGGCTGCAGCCTCCGCCCCATCCGCAGGCGGGGAGGCAGCGCCGCTGGAAGCAACCCAGGCATGGTCGCTGCCGCCCGCCTCGACACCACAGGCTCCCGCCACCGCCATGGCTGCAGACGGCGATGCCGACACGGGCGGCCTGGGCATCCGGCGGCGCTTTGCCGGAGCTGCAGGGGCGCCGGCGGCAGGCCCGCGCCAGGTGGTGGTCGAGGCATCCCCGCTCACGAGCTTCTCGGGGCTGACCAGCCTGCAGCAGGCGCTCGGCGAGCTCGAGGGCATCAGCGAGGTCTTCGTCCGCTCCTTCTCGAGCGACCGCGCGCGGATCCAGGTCACCGTGGACTCGACCACCCCCCTGGACCAGCTCGTGCAGGAGGGCCTGCCATGGAGCTGCGAGGCGCGCGTGGACGGAGACCGCCTGCAGCTGGAGCTGACCGGCGCAGGCGCCCACGACCTCAGCCGATCGGGGAGCTGACATGGAATCGGTCAACGGACCACTCAACGTCGGTGCGCTTGCCGCCGCCCTGGGCGTTCCCGCATCCGACGCATCCGCCGGCCAGCGGGCAACGGCACAGGCCAATGCCGTCGCGGCACAGGCGCCGTTCGAGCGGCTCGACGCGATGCTGCTGCAGCGCCTCCGCAACCTGCCGACGGCCGATGCGGCAGCCCAGGTCACCCATGCATCCGACGCGGCAGCGGTGGCCGAGCGCATCGCCGAGCTGATCTCCCGCAGCCCGGGAGCAGCCCGCGATGCCCAGGGCAGCCCACGCCCCGACCACGTGCGACACCTGCTCGGGGAGTAGCCCGGGGACATCCCATGCCGCGGGCGGATTCCACCGCGGGCCATGAGCCGCGTGCCCGGTAGGATCGCCTCATCGTGAGCCCGCGCGGTGCCACAGCCCTCCTCCTCCTGCTGGTGCTCGCCGGCGGTGCCGCCACGCTCGCGACCATGCTCATCGAGCGGCAGGGCAGCGCGATCGAGCAGATCGAGGCCGACCGCTGGGTCGCTCCCGGGGTGCGGGCTGCGCGCGTGACCCTGCAGCTGCGCGACCACGACACCGCACGGCTGCGGCTGGAGGACGAGGCAGCCCCGGATGCGGTCGCGACCCTGGACCCGATCGGGGTCGCGGCGGATGGCAGGATCGGGTTCCGCTGGGAGGGCATGCTCGACGACGGCTCGATGGCAGCCGAGCGTGCCCACCGGATGACGATCCTGCTGCCCGACGGCTCGGAGCTGCGGATCGCCACGCGCATCCGGGTGGATGCCACCCCTCCCACGGTTGCCTGCGCCATCCGCATCGACGATCCCGAGGCCCGCACGCTGCGCATCCATGCCGAGCCCAGCGAGCCCGTGACCTGGGCGGCCCGCGGCCCCGGGGGGGAGCCGCTCGACCGGATCGGGCTCGTGCCCGCAGGGACCCGCACCGAGATGCCTGACGGGAGTCCTGATCCCGGATGCGGTCCCCCGGTTGCGCTCTTTGCCATGCCGACAGGGCCGGGACCGGTGGACGTGCGGATCTCGGACCCGGCCGGCAACCGCCTCGAGTTCCGGCTCGGGGACGGCGAATCCCTGGTGGTCGACCCGGCAGGTGACCGGTGATGGTCGACCTGCTCCTCGTGGCCGCGGCCCTGCTGCTCGCCGGGACTGCCCTCGCCCCCCGGCATGCCCGACCGCTGCGGATCGCCACGGCCGCGTGCTGGCTCGGTGGCGTGGCTGCCCTGGCGATGGGCGCGGGGTACCTCGCGGATGTCGCACTGGCGACCATGCTGGCCGGGGCAGCGGCGCTGGCCGTGGTCGTGCTCGCCGGCATGCGATTGACCCCGACCCTGCTGGTCGCGCTCGTGGTGCTCGCGCTGTCGGTCCGGCTGCCGCTCCCGGTCGCAGGGGAGACGCTGCGGCTGCTGGTGCCGCTCTACGTCGTGCTCGTGGTGGTTGCCCTGCTGGATGCCACGGGGCGCTGGCCGCGGCCGCATGCGACTCCCCATGGCCTGCTGGTGGTGCTCGCCGATGCCGCGATCCTGCTGGGTGCCGCCGCTGCCTGTGCCTCGGTGCTCTGGAGCCACGACCCGGACGCCTCCCGTGGGCAGCTGCTGCTGACGGTGCTCCCCTTCGTCCTGCTCTACCAGTGGCTGCGCAGATGGTGGGCTGCCTGCCCGACCCGCCACCTCTGGATCGTGGCAGGTGCAGGCATCGCGGCAGGCGTGGCGCTCGCGACCGTCGGCATCGTCCAGCACGCCACCGAGACGCTCTTCTGGAACAGCAAGGTGATCACCGCGAACGCGGTCAGCCCGACCTTCCGGGTCAACGGCTGGATGTGGGATCCGAACATCTACGGTCGCTACCTCGTGCTCGCGATCCTGCTCACGGCGGTCGCTGTGATCGCCGTGCGCACGCGCAGCGCCGCCTGGCTGGCAGGTGGCGCCGCGACGCTCGGCGTGCTCGGCCTGGGCCTGCTCTACTCGTGGTCGCTGAGCAGCTTCCTCGGGCTCGCATGCGGGGCGCTGGTGCTGCTCGTGCTGCTGCGCTCACGGCTGCAGGCGCTGGTCGCGCTGCTGGTCCTGGCGGGACTGGTCGCCGTGCTGGTCACGCCGGTGGGGCCCGTGCAGGTCTCGGATCCCGGCCGCACCCGGCTCGCCGTCGAGGGGGTACGGATCGCCGCGGACAATCCCGTCCTCGGCGTGGGGTTCGGTGCCTTCGAGACGGCCTACGCCGAGCACCGGATCGCTGCGGGCCGTGCCCCGGGCAGCCTGCGCTCCCCGCACAACGAGCTGGTCAGCGTCGCGGCGGAGCTCGGGCTGGGGGGCCTGCTGCTGCACATGGCCGCGGGCCTGCTCGCGCTGGGCTGCGCGGGGGTGGCGGCCCGTTCGGCTCGCGACCGCCATGCCGCACGGGGACGCTCCCGCCATGAGTGGGCCCTTCCGCTGCCGACAGGCTGGTGGGCAGCCGGGGGCATTGCCGCGATCACGGCACACGGAATGTTCTACGCCGGGGTCACCGAGGATCCGGCCACCTGGCTCGTGCTCGCCGCGGCGGTCGGCTCGGCCGACAGGCTCCGGGCCCGGGGCGTAGGATGGGCCGCGATGCGTCCAGGAGCACAGGTCCAGTGAAGGTCATCGTCGTTGGCGCAGGCCAGGTCGGCACCTACATCGCCCGCACGCTGACAGCGGAGGGCCATGACGTCGTGCTGATCGAGGAGTCCCCGGCCATCGCCGAGCAGGCCGAGGCCTCGATCGACGCCATGGTCATGGTCGGCAGCGGCACGAGCCTGGCCACGCTCCGCGCGGCAGGGGGCGATGAGGTCGGGATGGTGGTTGCCGTCACCGACTCCGACGAGGCCAACATCATCGCCTGCCTCTCGGCCCGGGAGCTGGCCGTGGAGGCCCCCCCTCGAACCATCGCCCGGGTCCGCAGTGGCGACTACTACCCCGACGATGCCTCCTCGGCGGAGGGCACGCTCGGCATCGACTTCATGATCCACCCCGACCGGGTCACTGCCGACGACCTCTCGGAGGCCCTGCTCGTCCCAGGCGCCGTCAACGTCGAGCACTTCGCGGACGGGCAGCTCTCGGTGGCGGAGATCGTGGCCCAGGAGAACTCGCCCCTGGTCGGCTCGAAGCTCGGCCCACGACGCGTCACCGAGGACTACCTCGTCGCTGCCGTGGGCCATGGCGGCACCCCTGCCGTCGCGATGTCCTCGACGGAGGTGAAACACGGCGACCGCGTGTTCATCGCTGCGCGGCGCCGGCAGCTGCGGTCGACGATCGCCAGCCTTGCCGGGACCGTGGAGACCGTTCGCCACGCGATCGTGCTCGGCGGCACGAGCATCGGGCTCCAGCTCGCCAAGCGCCTGCGACGCCGCGGCATCAACGTCAAGCTCGTCGAGCGTGACGCCCAGCGTGCCGAGCGGATCGCTGCGATGCTCGACGATGTCCTCGTGCTCCACGACGACGGCATGAGCCAGGACTTCATGCGGCAGGAGGGCGTCGAGGACGTCCACGCGTTCATCGCCTGCAGCGACGACGACGCCGCCAACCTGCTCGCTGCGCTGAATGCAAAGAAGCTCGGCGCACACATGACCCTCACCGTCACCCACCGGTCGGAGTTCCTGCCACTGGTGGACGCGATGGAGGTCGATGCGGCCGTCAGCCCCCGCCTCCACACCGCTGCCGCGATCCTGCGGTTCGTGCGCAAGGGGCGCGTGGTTCGCCTGCGCCAGTTCGAGAGCGGCGCGGAGCTGATCGAGCTCGAGGCCGCCCCGGGCTCCCGGATCGCAGGACGCAGCCTGAACCAGTGCGACTGGCCCCAGGGCGGGGTCGTGGCGGGCATCAGCCGCGACGGGAAGGTGACCTTCCCGCACGGGGACACGGTGATCGAGCCCGGTGACCACGTGGTGGTCTTCACGCTTGCCCGCTACATCAGCCGCGTCGAGCGCCTGTTCTCGGAGTAGGCGCCAGACCATGCGCAACCCCCTGCAACAGCTCTGGTTCGGCGGTGGCCCGCTCCGCTTCAACATGGGGTTGATCGTCCACGTGCTCAGCGCGGTCGCGGTGGTGATGGGCCTCGCGATGATGGTGCCCATGGCGCTCTCCATGGCCCAGCAGGACGGGGCGACATGGGTGTTTGCCGCGCCCGGCATCCCGGTGCTGGTGATCGGGGCCACCTGCCTGGTGCTGTCACGGATCCCCACCTCGCGCCCGCCGCTGGTGCGCCCGCGGGACGTCTACCTGGCCGTGTCCTCGGCCTGGGTCTTCGCGTGCATCCTGGCCACCGTTCCGTTCCTGCTCAACCAGAACTTCGGAACGGTGCCCGAGGCCGTGTTCGAGGCCGTCAGCGGCATCACCACGACCGGGGCCACCGTCTTCGACAACGTGGACGACCTGCGCGACTCGATCAAGCTCTGGCGCAGCCTCCTGCAGTGGATGGGCGGGATCGGCATCGTGGTCCTGTTCGTGGGCATCGCGCCGGCACTCGGGTCGGGTGCCATGAACGTCTTCTTCGCAGAGGTCGGGCTGGCACGCGAGCGCCTGACCCCCCGCATCTCGCAGACCGCGAAGCTTCTGGTCAAGGTCTACCTCGGGCTGAGCGTTGCCGCATTCGTCGCCTACCGGCTGGCGGGGATGGGCACGTTCGACGCCATCAACCACATGATGACCTCCGTCGCCACGGGCGGCTTCTCCACCCGGACGGAGTCGATCGCGGCCTTCGACTCGCTCGCCATCACGCTCGTGGCCATGGTGTTCATGCTCGTGGGCGGCGTGAACTTCGCGGTGTTCTGGAACGTTGCGCGCAGGAACCGGCCCAGCCGGCTGCAGCTGGCCGAGCTCACCGCCTACCTCGGGATCGCGGCCGTGGTGTCCCTGCTGGCAGCGGTGACGCTGATGGCATTCGGTGACGTCGCCGACTGGGGGACGGCGCTGCTGCAGGCCTCGTTCTCGGTGGTGAGCGTGATGACCACCACCGGCTACACGATCGCCGACTTCGATGCCTGGAACGAGCTGGCACGCGGGATGATCCTGTTCCTGATGTTCGTCGGTGGCTGCGCCGGCTCCACGGCCGGCGGCATCAAGATCGTCCGCTGGATGCTGCTCACCACCCAGCTCCGACAGGAGACCAACAAGCTGCTGCACCCGAAGGCCGTGACGGTCTTCCAGCTCGCCGGACGCAGCTTCCCCGAGCGGGTACGCACCGGGCTGCTGGTGTTCCTGACCTTCTACATGACGACCTTCGCGCTCGTGGCGATCGCCCTCACGGCGATGGGCGTGCAGCTCGACACCGCGATCGCGGCATCGGCTGCCACGCTGAACATGGTCGGCCCGGGCCTGTTCGAGGTCGGCGCATCCGAGTCCTACCAGGCGATCCCCCCGCTGGGCATGCTGCTGCTGAGCCTGAACATGCTGCTTGGGCGGCTGGAGATCTTCACGGTCCTCGTGCTCTTCCTGCCCGGGTTCTGGCGACGGCGCTGAGCCGCTGCGCAGCGCCGGGTGGATCGGCTCCGCACGCTCACGCTCCGCACGCGTCGCTGGCTCTAGGCGGGGGCGTGCGCTGCCCGTGCCGTGGGCTCGACCGGCAGCTGGACGCTTCCGGCCCGTGTGACGCCCGGCAGCACCGGGGCAAGTCCTGCACCGCTGGCGGCGCCGGCCGCTGCCCCCACGCCCAGCCCGACCCCCATGCCGACCCGGCCGGTGGCCCCGAGCATCCGGGCGGCCCATGCGCCCATCCGCGCACCGGGAACGGCCAGCACGGGGGCGGCGACCAGCGCGGCGGTCCGGGCCCGGTCGCGATCGGCCTGTGCCCAGGTGTCCTGGGAGCCACTGATGAAGCTGTTGACCGGGCGTCGCGCGGCAGACAGCGCCGAGAACAGCGCGATGGCCGTCATCGCGTCGACCATCGGCCGAGCCTGCGCCGGCACCGAGCGGGACAGCCGTCCGCGCGAGGCAGCCATCGTCAGCCCGGCCAGCGCGCCACCTGCAACCACGGTGCCAGCAACGCCGCGCCCGAGGTCGCGCTCGTCGCCTGCCTGCCGGACGCCCTCGGCGATGGCCAGGCCGGCGCCGATGGCCAGCGTCCCGCCGCGGGCCCCGGGGAGCATGGCAAGCCGGGGGGCGTTCGTGGCGATCGCACCGGAGACCGGCCCCAGGCCGGTCCCCGCAGGGGTTCCCAGGGTCACGGCGCGGGCGGCTGCCAGCGCGCCGCCGCCCATCAGGATGCCCGTCCCGAGGTCAGCCAGCATGCTGCCGCGCTGCTCGGGCAGGGAGTAGTTGCTGCGGAACGCCTCGCGCATCCGCCAGGGGTTGGCGAAGCTGATGCCCTGGGAGCCGGGCCCGACCTCGGCGAAGTGGTTGTGTGCACCGCGCAGGAACTCACCGGTCTGGCCGACCGGGCCGCTCGCGGGCACCCAGGACTTCGCGTACGGCTTCCCGAGCTGCGACTCGCCCACCTCGATCCGGCTGCCGACCTGGGAGCCGAGCGCCAGCCCGGCGATCCCTGCCCCGGTTGCGGGCAGGCTGGCGGGCAGCCCCCCGGCACGGCCGCCCAGCCGGGCAGCCAGCAGGGCGCTTCCGACCATCATCGCGGGCCCGAGCACGGGAGCGAGGTTGCCCCGATCCTGGACGTGCTCGTGGACCTTGCGGGCACCTGCGAGGCCCATGCCGCCCAGCGCCCCGAGCGCGACGGTACGGGTGCCGACCGTGCGGATCGCACCGCTACCCCTGACCGGCATGCCACGGCGCACGTAGAGCGCAGCTGCAGCAGGGGCGAGCATCGCGGTGGATGCATCCCCCATGTCCGCGCCGAAGCGCTGGGCGTCGGAGTAGCGGGTCCGGTAGGCGTTGCGGGCGTTCCAGCGGTCGCTGGGAAGGCCGAAGAAGACCGAGTCGAGCGCGTGCCTGGTGGCCGATCCCATGCCGCTTGAGACTGCGCCGGCCGACCGGAGCACCGCCGCCACGGGTGGTCCGATGACGGGGATCCGCTCCACGAGGCCGCGCCGGCGACCATCATCGGTTGCCGCGGCGGCTGCCACGACCGGCTGGGGGGCGGACATGCTGCCCGCTGCGATCACTGCGCCCATGTTCGATCCCTCGTCACGACTGTCGTCCGTCTCGTCCCGCACGGAACCGATCCCGGCCGGCCCCGTACCGGGGTGTCGGCGCAGGAGGCCGTCGCGTTCCACGCCCCACCACCTGCGATCCGCGTACGATCGGGACCGCATCCGATGCGCATTCGTCCGCGGATCACCCGGCCACCGCCCCGATTCCCCACCCGCGTACGATCGGGACCGCATCCGATGCGCATTCGTCCGCGGATCGCCCGGATGCCGGCAGGCGGCCCCGCGCGGTGGGTGCCGGTAGGATCGCGGGCATGCCAGCGCTCACCCATCCCGCCCCCACCACCAGCCCGACCTTCGCGACCAACGCCGAGCACATGGACGGCCTCGTGGCAGAGCTGCGCGCGCGCCTTGCCCGTGTCCGCGCGGGGGGCTCGGAGGGGTCGGTGGAGCGCCACCGCTCACGCGGCAAGCTGCTCCCGCGCGAGCGCATCGAGCTGCTCGTGGACGAGGGGACCGAGGTCCTGGAGCTCTCACCGCTGGCTGGATGGGAGCTCTACGAGGGTGACGGGCCGCCATCGGGCGGCATCGTCTGTGCCATCGGGATCGTCCACGGCCGACACTGCATGGTCGTCGCCAACGATGCCACCGTCAAGGGCGGGACCTACTACCCGATCACGGTCAAGAAGCACCTGCGTGCCCAGCAGGTGGCGCTCGAGAACCGGCTGCCGTGCATCTACCTCGTCGACTCGGGCGGTGCCTTCCTGCCGATGCAGGACGAGGTCTTCCCCGACCGCGAGCACTTCGGACGGATCTTCTTCAACCAGGCCCGGATGTCGGCAGCCGGGATTCCCCAGGTCGCGTGCGTGATGGGATCCTGCACCGCAGGCGGGGCCTACGTGCCCGCGATGAGCGACGAGACGGTGATCGTCGAGGGCAACGGCACGATCTTCCTGGGCGGCCCGCCCCTGGTCAAGGCCGCCACCGGGGAGGACGTCACGGCCGACGAGCTCGGGGGCGCCCGCGTCCACACCCAGGTCAGCGGGGTCGCCGACCACTACGCCAGCAGCGACCAGCACGCGCTGGGCATCGTGCGGGAGATCGTCGAGCACCTCGGCGGTGCGCGCCCGCAGCTGCCCTGGCAGCGGGAGCTGCCCGAGGCACCCCTGCACGACCCGGCCGA
>SKUG01000118.1 GCA_007122215.1 Thermoleophilia bacterium
GATGGAGGAGCAGCTCAAGAACACGCTGCTGCTGGCCCAGGACAGCGCCGACAAGTCCACCGAGCAGGCCCGGCGCGAGGCCGAGCTGATGCTCACCGAGGCGGGCCAGAAGGCCCGGGACATCGTCCACAAGGCCCACGAGGAGAAGACGCTGCTCGAGGGCGACCTGCGCAACCTGCGCGCCGTCGAGCACGAGACGCGCCAGCGCTTCCGGGCGCTGGCAGAGGCCGTGCTGGCCAACCTCGACGAGGCCGAGGCAGCCGCCGACGAGTCCGCCGTCACGCTGCGGGCAGCGATCCGCGATGCCCGGCCCTCCCGGCCCATCCATACCGATGGCGCCGCTGCCGGCGAGGACGCTCGATCCGCTGCCGGCGAGGACGTCGCAGCGGCCGAGCCGGTCACCACCAGCTGACCCCGCATCCTGGCCGAGCACGAGACAGGGCACCGCGTCCGGCTCCGCTGGACGGTCGGCCTGACCGCGGTCGTCGTCGCGCTGGTTGACCTCGCGAGCAAGGCGTGGGTCCGTGCCAACCTCGGCCTCGGAGAGCTTCGCGAGCTGCCGGGGCCGCTCAACCTGCGGCACGTCGAGAACACCGGGATCGCCTTCGGCCTGCTCTCGGGCATGGGGCCCGCGCTCGTGGTGCTCGCGGTCCTGGTCGGCATCGGGCTGGTCGTGCTCGTGGCCGGGATGGCTGCCAGCAGCACGACCATGTCGGTCGCGCTGGGACTGATCGCCGGGGGAGCCGTCGGCAACGTCGTGGACCGCGTGCGCTTCGGTGCCGTGACCGACTTCCTCGACCTGCCGCGCTGGCCGACGTTCAACGTTGCCGACTGTGCGATCGTGTCTGGCGTCGTGCTCGTGTTCGTCCTCGAGCTCGCGGCTGCGCGGCGGGAGCGCTCGGTGACGCCCCCGTGAGGAAGGTCGTCGCAGACGATGCGGACGGGACGCGCCTCGACCGCTTCCTCGGGCTGCTCGCGCCGGTCGGGTCGCGGACCCGCGCCGAGCGCCTGGTCGCCGCCGGCAACGTCCGGGTGAACGGGCACCCGGCCCCGACCAAGAGCCTGCGGCTGCGCACCGGGGACGAGGTCACCATCGACGACGAGGCCCTGGTGGAGGCGCCCCTGGTCGAGGGCGACCTCGAGCTCGACCTGCCGATCCTCTTCGACGACGAGCACCTGATCATCATCGACAAGCCTGCCGGCCTGATGGTCCACCCTGCTCCCGGACGACGCGAGCCCGCGCTCACCGACCTGCTGGGTGCCGGCGGGGTGGAGCTCGCCGCTGCAGCCGACGACGCCCAGGGACCACGGCCCGGGGTCGTCCACCGCCTCGACCGGGACACCTCGGGGGCGATCGTGCTGGCGCGGACCCCGGCAGCACTGCGTGCGATGCAGGACCTGATCCGGGAGCGTCTCGTGCGGCGCGAGTACGTCGCGCTGGTCCACGGAACCCCTCCGTCACGAGCCGGCCGGATCGAGGCTGCGATCGGCCGTCACTGGCGGGATCCCACGCGGCAGTCGATCGATACCGACCGCCCCCGGGATGCGATCACCCACTTCGTCGTCGACGAGCTCGTCGGGGGCATGAGCCTGCTGCGCGTGCGCCTCGAGACCGGCCGGACCCACCAGATCCGCGTGCACATGCAGGCGATCGGCCACCCCGTGGTCGGTGATCCCACCTACGGCGGACCGGGACCGAGGCTTGGGCTGGACCGCCAGTTCCTGCATGCCGGGCGGCTGGCCTTCACGCACCCGATCACGGGCGTCGACGTCGACGTGCGCAGCCCCCTCCCACCGGACCTGCATGCGGCGCTGCTGGCGGCACGAGAGGCCCAGGGAGGCACCTGAGGTCGGAGGACCGGGGCAGCGGCCCCCTCAGTGGCGCTCCGGTGCCGCAGTGCCAGGCTCCTGGCCGTCGCCAGTGGTCGCTGCTGACTTTCGTGCACGCTTGTCGGCATACTGGCGCTCGTCGGCAAGCACCAGCAGGCTGCGCGCATCGTCGGCCTCGGTGGGGAAGCCCGCGGTGCCGGCCGACACCGAGACGGTCGGGGGCAGGCCCGAGCTGCCGAGCTCGGCAGTGAGCCGGGCCCGCAGCCGATCGAGGAAGAGGTGCGCGGCGAGCTCGCTGGACTCGACGAGGCAGATCACGAACTCGTCGCCACCCATGCGACCGGCGAAGTCGCTCTCGCGGATGGATCCCGAGATCACGCGGCTCAGCGCCAGCAGGACCTCGTCGCCCACGGCATGGCCAAGGGTGTCGTTGACGTCCTTGAACTCGTCGAGGTCGAAGTAGATGACCTGCAGCGTGTGGCCGTAGCGGCGGTGGCGATCGAGCTCCTCGTCGAGCCGGGCATGGAACGCCTGGTGGTTGAGCAGGCCGGTCAGCGAGTCCCGCCGCCCCTGCTCGCTCAACGCCTCGGTCGCCCGGTTGAAGTAGGTCACCGTGCACTCGGCGATGACCTCGTCGAGGATCGAGTTGAGCCGATCCTCGATGCTCAGCACCGAGGCGGCATCGAGCCGATCGCTGCGCTCCTGGATGAACCGCCACAGCACGCGACGCAGCAGCAGGAACTCCAGCACGATCTCCCGCGCGGAGAACCCGGCGGCCTCCCGGGCCGTGACGTGGTCCCGTGCCAGCCGCGTGAGGATCGGGTTGGTGCCGATCTGGCGCACCGGGCGGGGGCGGGTGAGCACGGTTGCCAGGCTGCCGATGAAGGCGGGGAGGTTCGCGACCTGGGCGGTGCTGCCCAGGCCGGCCAGGCCGGGCAGGACGCCCCGCTCGCTGGCGTCGCGCACGACGCGCAGGGCGATGTTCCAGCTCTCCAGCCGCAGGGCATGCGCAATCTCCGCGATCGCGGCATCATCCGGCGCTGTCCCCGCCGCCGCGGGGACGTATGGCCCATCAGGTGTCGGCCCGGCATCCATGTCGTCACACCCAGCGTAGGCCACCCCGCGGGATCTGGCCAGCGTTCGACGCTGGCACGGAGCCACGCAGACTGGGCTATACTCGGCGGGTCATACCGACCCTCGAGACCCGCACGGGGTCCTGCAGGTGGTGCCCGGCAGCCTCGCCGGGTCTGCAGGGACCGGACGGGACAGACCATCCGATACCAACCAAAGGACACGAATCGTGGCACAGGTAGAGATGCGCCAGCTGCTCGGCGCAGGCATGCACTTCGGGCACCAGACCCGACGCTGGAATCCCAAGATGCGCCGCTACATCTGGGGCGAGAAGTTCGGCATCTACGTCATCGACCTCGTCCAGACCCAGCGCCTCCTGGCCGACGCCGAGAACTTCGTCTCGAGCATCGCCGGGCGTGGGGGGACCGTCCTCTTCATCGGCACCAAGAAGCAGGCCCAGGATGCGGTCGAGCACGCAGCCTCGACCTGCGGCATGCCGTACGTCAACCACCGCTGGCTGGGCGGGCTGCTCACCAACTGGAAGACCATCAGCGCCCGCCTCAAGGTGATGCAGGAGCTTCGCCAGCAGCGCGACAGCGGCCAGATCGAGCTGCTGGGCACCAAGGAGCAGGGCATGCGCATGAAGGAGCTGCGCAAGCTCGAGGAGAGCCTCGGCGGCGTCGCCCACATGGAGAAGCTGCCCGACGCGGTCGTGGTCGTCGACGTCAACCAGGAGGAGCTCGCCGTGCGCGAGGCACGGCGCTGCGGCATCCCCGTGATCGCCCTGGTCGACACCAACTGCGATCCCGACGCGGTCGACTACGTGATCCCCGGCAACGATGACGCGATGCGCTCCTGCACGCTCTTCCTCGAGCGGCTCTCCGGAGCTGTCACGGATGCACGCACGCTCGTGCGCGCCGAGGACATGGCCGCCGAGCAGGCCGGCGACGAGGAGCCCGTCGGCGTTGGCGTGGCTGCCGAGGCGCCTGCCGGCGACGCCTGAGCGAACACCAGCACCCACCAACACACCGACTCCCGAGGATACTCCCTGATGGCAACTGCCCAGATCACCCCCGCAATGGTCAAGGCGCTGCGCGAGAAGACCGGCGCAGGCATGATGGACTGCAAGAAGGCGCTCGCCGAGACCGGCGGCGACGAGGCTGCGGCCGTGACGCTGCTGCGCGAGAAGGGCATGGCGGCAGCCGGCAAGCTCGCCGGGCGCGCGACGACCGAGGGACGGGTCGAGACCTACACCCACGGCGACGGCCGGATCGGCGTGATGGTCGAGATCGGTTGCAACACCGACTTCGTGGCCCGCAACGACGACTTCGTGAACTTCGCGCGCGACATCGCGATGCACATCGCAGCCATGGCCCCGCGCTGGGTGAGCCGGGACGAGGTCCCCGCCGAGCTGGTGGAGGCCGAGCGCGAGCTCTACCGCAAGCAGGTCGCCGACAAGCCCGAGCAGGTCCAGGACAAGATCACCGAGGGCAAGCTCAACAAGTGGTACTCCGAGGTCTGCCTGCTCGACCAGGTCTGGATCCGCGGCAAGGAGAAGTACGACCGCGACCTCACCATCGAGGAGCTGCGGACCGAGATCGTCCAGACCACCGGCGAGAACGTCGAGATCAGGCGCTTCGAGCGCTTCGAGCTCGGCGGCAGCTGAGGGGCCGGCCCGGGTGGCTGGCGACGTCGAGGAGTCCGGCCGGCTGGGCCGGGTGCTGCTGAAGCTCTCGGGCGAGGCGCTCATGGGCGATGCCGGCTTCGGCATCGACCCGGCGCGGATCGATGCCTGCGCCCGTGACGTGCAGGCGCTCGTCGATGCGGGAACCGAGGTCGCCATCGTCGTGGGTGGTGGCAACTTCTTCCGTGGGGTCAGCGACGCCGCCGCCGGGATGGATCGGGCCGTTGCCGACCAGGTGGGGATGCTCGCCACCATCCTCAACGCGCTGCCGCTCGAGGCGGCACTGGTTCGTGCCGGGGTTCCCGCGACCACGATGACCGCGGGCGAGGTCAGCGGCGTTGCCACCCGCTTCGACCGCCAGCGTGCCATCGAGCTGCTGGGGGAGGGGCGCGTGGTGATCAGCGCCCAGGGAACCGGATGCCCCTACTTCACGACCGATACCGCTGCCGCCCTGCGAGCGCTGGAGCTCGGCGTCGACGCGCTGCTCATGGCCAAGCACGGGGTGGACGGCGTCTATGACGCGGACCCGCGAACGACGCCCGACGCGACCCGGATCGAGCGGATCAGCCCCCGGGAAGCCATCGCCCGCGACCTGCGCGTGATGGACCACGCAGCACTCGCGCTGTGTGCCGACAACGGGCTGCCACTGTATGTTTTCGACATGGACGATCCGACCGCGGCCGCCCGACTGGTGCGCGGGGAGCGGGTCGGCACCGAGATCCGGGCATAGCAGCGGCGCCGCGTGGGCGGCAGGGAGGGAGCACAGACATGGTGGATGGTGTCATCAGGGAGGCACGGAGCCGGATGGGCAAGTCCGTGGAGGCCACCCGCAACGAGTTCATGACGGTGCGGACCGGGCGGGCGAACCCGCACATGCTCGATCGCATCCACGTCGACTACTACGGTGCGAGCACGCCCCTCAACCAGCTGGCCACCATCAGCGCGCCCGAGCCGCGGATGCTTGCCGTCACCCCGTACGACAAGTCGGTGATGAAGGAGATCGAGCGCTCGATCGCCGAGAGCGAGCTCGGCCTGACGCCCTCCAACGACGGCAACGTCCTGCGGCTGTCGATCCCGGAGCTCAACGAGGAGCGGCGCAAGGAGATCGTCCGGATCGTGCGCAACCTCGCCGAGGAGGGGCGGGTTGCGATTCGCAACATCCGTCGTGACTGCATCCAGGACGTCAAGAACGCCCAGAAGGCCGGTGACCTCAGCGAGGACGACGCCCGCAAGGCCGAGGGCCGAATCCAGGGCGTGACCGACGACCACATCGGGCAGGTCGACGAGGCGCTGGCAGCCAAGGAAGCCGAGATCCTGGAAGTCTGAACGCATGCCTGCACCCGACAGCGCCCCCGACCGTGCACTGACCATCGGCATCATCATGGATGGGAATGGTCGCTGGGCACAGGCCCGTGGCCTGCCGATCACGGAGGGGCACCGCGAGGGCGGCCGCGCCCTCCGGCGCTGCGTGGAGGCCGCGCTCGACCTTCCCGTCCAGCAGCTCGTGGTGTACGCCTTCTCCACGGAGAACTGGCAGCGCGACCCGAACGAGGTCGCGGGGATCATGCTGCTCTTCGACGAGCTGCTCACCCGCGAGGCTCCCGAGCTGCACGACCGCGGCGTGCGGATCCGCTTCGTCGGTCGCACCGACGAGGTGGCGCCGCACCTGGTGGATCGCATGCGCTGGGCCCGCCAGATGACCGAGCGCAACCAGCGCCTCGACCTGATGATCGCGTTCAACTACGGCGGGCGCGCAGAGATCGTCGATGCCGTGAACCGGGCGCTCGCACGGCGAGCAGGGGACGGGCTGCGCGGGCCGATGGACGAGGACGAGCTTGCCGGGTGCCTCTACGATGAGGAGCTCGCCGAGCCGGACATGATCATTCGCACGGGCGGCGAGCAGCGGCTCAGCAACTTCCTGCTCTGGCAGTCTGCCTACAGCGAGCTTGTGTTCACCGAGCGCCTCTGGCCCGAGTTCGATGCCGCGGACCTCGCTGCTGCCATCGAGGAGTACGCCCACCGCGAGCGTCGCTTCGGTGGTCGCAGCGAGCGCGTGGCCGCAGGGGCAGGCAGCTGACGTGCGCAGCAGGGTCGTCGTTGCGCTGATCGGCATCCCGCTCGTCTACGTGGTGACGGTGCTGGAGTTCGCAGGCAACCTCCTGTTCGCCCTCACCGTCGGGCTGGTGTCGCTGATCGCGCTGGCCGAGTTCTACTCGATCGCCCGCCGGCATCGACCCTACGTCCCGGCGGGCCTGCTGGTGGCCATCGTCACGCCGCTCCTGACTTGGCGCGCCTTCGAGGCAGGGCTGCTCATCGGACTGATGCTCACCATCCCGCTGACCCTGATCTTCCTGTCGCTCTCGGTGCGGCGGGACGACCAGCTCGCTGCGGTTGCCGTGACCTTCTTCGGGGTGATGTGGATCGTGCTGGGGGCTGCCCTGATCCTCAACCTGCGACTCAAGCCAAACGGGCTCGAGCTCGTGTTCCTGCTGCTGGTGGGAACGTGGCTCACCGACACCGGCGCCTTCTTCGTCGGGCGTGCCGTGGGGCGCCGCAAGCTCGCGCCACGCCTCTCCCCGAACAAGACGGTGGAAGGGCTCGTGGGCGGGCTCGTGCTGGGAACGTTCGCGGTCTGGTTCGGGCACTTCCTCGTGCCCGAGGCACCGGGAACGGGTGCCCCCTGGCTGGCCGGCACCGATGCACTCATGCTGGGCATCATCGTCTCCACGGCAACGGTGGTGGGTGACCTCTTCGAGTCGATGGTCAAGCGGGCGATCGGCGTGAAGGATGCCTCCCACCTGCTCGGCGGGCACGGGGGCATGCTCGACAGGATCGACTCGCTGCTGGTCTCGGGGCCAGCGATGTACGCCGGTGCGTTCATCATCGGGGCGTTCTGAGCATGGCTGCATCCGCCTACGACCTGCTGGACCCCGGCGCGATGTCCGATTGCTCGGCCACCCGTCGGATCCTCGTGCTCGGTGCGACCGGCTCGGTGGGTCGGCAGGCACTCGAGGTCGCGGCAGCCGGCGGCATCCCGCAGCTCGAGGTCGTGGGCCTGGCTGCGGGACGCCAGCACGAGCAGGTGCTCGCCAGCGGACGGGGGCTGGGCAACGTCCCGGTGATGGTGGCCGATGCCAGCGCCCGTGAGGCGGCCATGCGCAGCGGGTACGGCGGCACCATCGTTGCATCCGTCGCAGACCTGATCGAGCAGGCGCGCCCGGACCTCGTCCTCAACGCGATCGTCGGAGCCGCGGGGCTCGAGGCCACCCTTGCAGCGCTGGATCGTGGGATCGCCGTGGCGCTCGCCAACAAGGAATCGCTCGTCGCCGGTGGCCCGGCCTGCCTGGCCACTGCTGCCCGGACGGGCGCGCCGATCCTGCCCGTCGACAGCGAGCACTCTGCGCTGCTGCAGTGCATGGACGGCCAGCCACCGGACATGGTCGACACGCTCGTGCTGACCGCGAGCGGTGGCCCCTTCTTCGGCAGGGACCGGTCCTCGCTGGCGGAGGTCGGGGTGGAGGAGGCCCTCGACCATCCCACCTGGAGCATGGGTGGCAAGATCACCATCGACTCCGCGACGCTCTTCAACAAGGCGCTCGAGGTGATCGAGGCCTCGGTGCTGATGGGAATCGACGCAGGCCGGATCGAGGTGGTCGTCCAGCGCCAGTCGCTGGTCCACGCACTGGTCCGGCACCTGGATGGGTCCCTGCTCGCGCACCTGGGCTGGCCGGACATGCGTGCTCCGATCGCGCACGCGCTCGGCTGGCCGCACCGACGCAGCGTCCAGACCCGTCGGCTCGACCTGGCGAACATGCCGGCGCTGCGCTTCGAGGAGGTCGACCACGACGCCTTCCCGGCGCTGCGGATCGGTCGCGCCGCGCTGGCTGCTGGTCCGGCAGCATGCTGTGCGCTGAACGCTGCCAACGAGGTGGCGGTGGAGGCATTCCTCGCGGGGATGATCCCGTTCCTCGCGATCGCGGACGTCGTGGCTGCCACCCTCGAGGGCGAGGTCGAGCCCCTGGCGATGACAACGCTCGATCAGGTGCGCGTCGTCGACACGGCTGCCCGGCACACGGCGCGGGCGCAGGTGGAACGTGTGGCCAGCCATGCATGAACCTGCCACGATGCAGGCATAGTTCCCGATGATGGCATACACGCTGATCATCGTCGGTATCCTCCTGCTCGTGGTCGTCCACGAGCTCGGCCACCTCTGGGCGGCCCGGGCCACCGGCATCCGCGCGACCCGGTTCATGGTGGGCTTTCCGCCGATCGTCTGGTCGACGAGGCGCGGGGACACCGAGTACGGCATCGGCGCAACCATGCTCGGCGGCTACGTGAAGCTGCCCGGGATGTTCGAGCCGCGGGCGGATGAGCTGGCCGAGCGGCTGGCCGGACCGCTGGCTGCGCTCGGGGAGGAGGTCCCCGAGGAGGACGCCTCGGAGCTCGCGGCACTGCTCGCAGCCATTGCAGCCTGCCGTGACACGGGGCTGCTCGAGCGCCGGCTGCGCGACCTGCTGGCGCTGCTCGAGCGCGTGACCCCCGGCGTGCTGCCGGACCGTTCCCGCAGGCGGCTGCTCCGTGCGGTGGGAGACATGGTCGAGGACTGCCACCCGCAGGCCTACTGGCGTGCGGCGCTGTGGCGTCGGATGGTCGTGATCCTCGCGGGGCCGGCAGCGAACGTGCTGGTGGCCGTGGCGCTGCTGATGGTCCTGGCGCTCTGGTTCACGCCA
>SKUG01000024.1 GCA_007122215.1 Thermoleophilia bacterium
CGACCTCCCCGTCGGGCATCAGCGCGCGCGCAGTCGCCTCGACCACGCCCAGGTCTCCCTCGACGACCACCGAGTGGGGGGTGTAGCGCAGGCGGGCGGGGTGGCGCGCGAGCGACATCCACTGCTCGATGTAGGCCTCGATGCCATCGAGCCGATCGTTGGTCCCCGGACGCCAGTAGAGCACGTGGGGGGCGATCACCTCCCGCAGGGCCGTCCAGTCCTCTGCTGCGATCGCGTTGACGATCCGGCCGAGGACCGCCCGGGTCATTGCCTGTGCTGGGATCTGCTGCATCGTGGTCATCACCGGCCGGCATCCTACGCGAGCCCTCGGGAGCAGGGGCCGGTAGGCTCGCCTGCATGATCCTCCACGACTGCCAGGTGCTGACCATGGACCCGCGAATGCCCCGCGCTTCGGCGCTGGCGATCGCAGGGGGGCGAATCCTCGGCGGGGTCGACTCGCGGGAGGATGCGATCGCCTCCCAGGCCCATGAGCGGGTCGGGCTGGGCGGGGCGACTGTCGTTCCGGGGTTCTGCGATTCCCACGTCCACCTGGCCGCATGGGCGACCCGCGCGCGACGGCTCGACCTCGGTGGGGTTGCCAGGTTCGAGGACCTGCAGCAGGCCCTTGCGGGCGCCGCGGCGCAGGCAACCGGAAGCACCTGGATCGTCGGGGATGGACTGCGCATCCGGGAGGTGCTCGGGGATCCCCCTCTCCCTGACCTCGGCCGAGCCCTCGACGATGCTGCCCAGGACCGCCCGGCGCTGCTCATCGACCGGGATGGGCACGGCGTGCTGGCGACCTCGGCAGCGCTGGCAGCCAGCGGCCTTGACATCGATGCACTCGCAGGTCTCGGGCCGGTGTGGCGCCGGGACGATGGATCCTTCAACGGGCTGGCCCGCGAGCATGCGGCATGGGCCCTGCGCGCCGCCGTGCCCGATTCCGAGCCGACCACCGCCGAGCTGGCGCGCGCCCTGCGCGAGGCCGCCCGGCGAGGGGTCACGGCCATCCACGACATGGACGGCCCGGGTGCCATGACCCGCTGGCGGCGGCTGGAGGCCGAGCGCGGGCTGCCGATCCGGATCTGGCAGCACATACATCCGGAGCAGCTGGAGGCCGCTGCAACGCTCGGCGTCGATGCGGGATTCGGCTCGGACCGGCTGCGCATTGCCGGGGTCAAGGCCTTCGCCGATGGCACGCTCGGGTCCGGGACGGCCTGGCTCGATCCTCCCGGGGCCGACGGGAGCGGGGAGGCACTGCTCGATGCCGAGGCGATCGCAGACCTGACCTCCCGGGCACACGCCGCTGGACTGCCGGTGACGATCCACGCCATCGGCGACGGGGCCGTCGCGGCTGCTGCGCACGGGATCGCCCGGGGACGGACCGAGGCTCCACGGCATGCGGGGTGGGACCGCATCGAGCACGCCCAGCTCGTGCCCGCCGGAGCGATCGGGTCCTGCCTGCAGGCGCAGGTCGCCGTCGGCATCCAGCCCACGCACCTGACCAGCGACCTTGCCGCTGCCGAGGCGGCATGGGCCGACCGCCTCGACCGGGCCTACCCCTGGCGCATGCTGCACGAGGCCGGACTCCCGCTGCTGATCGGCTCGGACGCGCCGATCGAGGACCTCGATCCACTTGCTGCGCTGCGCACCGCCTGCGCTCCGCCGGTCGCAGGACGCGATGGCTGGCCAGGGATCTCCCTGCCTGCCGAGGCTGCCCTTGCGGCCATGACGACGCTCCCCGCACACGCAGTGGGTGCCGGCGCGGAGCTGGGGATGCTCAGCAAGGGCTACCGGGCCGACCTGGTGGTGCTCAGCGGCAACCCGCTGGAGGACCCGGATGTCGAGGTGGTCGCCACCATGGTCGGGGGTCGGTTCGTGCACGGGCGCAACGCGCTCGGACAGGCCTGAGCAGGCACCACCCGGGAGGATGCCGCGCACTTGTCGACCCCGTCGGCGGGGACACCGGGAATTCCACGGCTATACTGGGGACATGCCCCGCGGAGACGAGCATAGCGACAACGGCGGGATCCGCCAGCGCTGCCCGATCGAGCTGAGCGCGGCGATCCTCTGCCAGAAGTGGACGGTGCTGATCATCCGGGACCTGATCCCGGGGCCGCGCTACTTCAGCGAGCTGCGAAGCTCGGTCAGCGGCATCAGCCCGCGCATGCTCTGCGGACGCCTGAACGAGCTGCAGGAGCACGAGCTGGTCAGTCGCCGCTACATCAAGGGGCTGCCACCCCGCACCGAGTACTCGCTCACCAGCCACGGCCAGTCCCTGGTTCGCGTCCTGGACGAGCTGGAACGCTTTGGCCGCGAGCTGATCGATCGCTCGCTCGCACCCCCCGCCGAGCCCGGCTGCGACGAGGAGGCCGGGGCTCCCGCGACTCAGGCGACCGACTGGTCACCGTCGGCGATCGAGCCGTAAGGACGCGGCGGCGGCGGGATGGCCGGCCCGTCGTCGGTGTAGGTCACGAGCTCCTCGGCATTCACGTCTCCGCTTGCGCGCCGACGCGTCACGAGGTCGAGCTCGACCCCGGCTGCCTCGAGCATCAGCAGGAAGTTCTGCTTGGTGGAGGAGTGGTAGATGCCATCGTCGACGCTGATCCGGCCGTCGACCACGTGCTGCAGCAGGGACTGGTCGAAGGTCTGCATGCCGTAGAAGCCACCCTCGGAGATCATGTCGTGGATGTAGCCAGTCTTCTCGGGGTGGACGATGGCATCGGCGATTCGCGCCGTGCCGATGAGCACCTCGGCCGCAGGCACCCGGCCTCGGCCATCATGCGTTCGGATCAGTCGCTGGGAGATGATCCCCATCAGCGTCCCTGCCAGCATGTTCCGCGCCTGGCGCTCGAGCTCGGGCGGGAAGAAGTCGAGGATCCGGTAGACGGTCTCCATGACGTCGATCGTGTGCAGGGTCGAGAGGACGAGGTGGCCGGTCTCCGCTGCACTGAGCGCCGTCCGCACGGTCTCCTCGTCGCGCATCTCGCCGATCACCACGACGTCCGGGTCCTGGCGCAGGGCGCGTCGCAGGCCCTGCCGGAACGAGGCGACGTCCCGACCAACCTCCCGCTGGTTGACCACGGAGGACTTGTCGCGATGCACCATCTCGACGGGGTCCTCGACGGTCACGATGTGCCGGGAGTACCGCTCGTTGATGAGGTCGATGATGCCGGAGACGGTCGTCGTCTTTCCCGAGCCCGTGGCTCCGGTGACCAGCACGAGCCCGCGCGGGATGTCGGCGAACTGCTCGACGACCCTGGGCAGGCCGAGCGTCCCGAGCGGCGGCACCTGCTCGCTGACCACGCGCAGCGCGATCGCGACGTCTCCCATCCTGCGGAAGATGTTGCAGCGAAACCGGGCCACCCCCGGCAGCGCGTAGGCAAGGTCGGTGTCGCCGCACTCGCGGAACTCCTCGAGGCTGGACTTGCGTCCGCGACAGAGCTCGAGCACCACCTGCTCGATCTCGTCGGCGGAGAACGTGTACGTCCCCGGGAGTGGCGTCAGCTCCCCGTGGAGCCGAACGTAGGGAGGCGCCCCCACCTTGATGTGGAGGTCACTCGCACCGAGGCTGACGACCTGGCGCATGCTGTAGTGGAGGCTCTCGACGGGGTCTGCGCCGGAGTCCTGCTTGCTCGTGCGGTACACGCGCTCTCACCTCGACCGTGGGGTTGTGCCACGCTCCCCATCGGTCGCTGGGCCCCGCTCCTTGAGCCCGTCTGGCCATGCAGGTCAGGCTGCAGGCGTGCGCAGGCCCTGGACCTCTCCGAGCGCTCCCAGCTTCCTCAGCCCCTGGGCCTCCAGCTGGCGGACGCGCTCCCGGGTGATGCCGAATCGCTCGCCGACCTCCGCGAGGGTGTGCTCGCGCTCGCCTCCGAGCCCGAAGCGCAGCGTGATCACGTCACGCTCGCGCCGCGACAGGCTTCGCAGCGCACGGTCGAGCTGCTCCAGGCGGCCTGCCGACTCGGCCTCCTCGTGGGGCTCCGGGGCATCCTCGTCCTCGACGAAGTCGCCGAAGCTCGACTCCTGGCTTGGCCCGACCGGCCGCTCCAGCGACAGCGGTGGCTGGCTTGCCCGCCGCAGCTGCCGAACCTCCTCCAGCGGCATCTCCGTCGCCTCGGCGATCTCCACCTCGGTCGGCTCGCGCCCCAGGTCGGTAACGAGGCGTCGCTCGATGGCCACCATCCGGTTGACCCGGTCGACGACATGGACCGGGATGCGGATCGTGCGTCCCTTGTCGGCCAGGCCCCGGGCAACGGCCTGGCGGATCCACCACGTCGCGTAGGTCGAGAACTTGTAGCCGCGGCGCCAGTCGAACTTCTCGACGGCCCGCACGAGCCCGATCGTTCCCTCCTGGATCAGGTCGAGGAAGGGCAGGCCCTGCCCCCGGTACTGCTTGGCAATCGACACCACCAGGCGAAGGTTTGCCTCCACCATCTCCGAGCGCGCCCGGGCATCGCCCTCCTCCACCCGCCGGGCAAGCGTGACCTCCTCCGCCGCGGTGAGCAGGGGAACCTCGCCGATCCTGTTGAGGAACATCTGCAGGGGGTCCATGTCAACCGTGGTCGCCGCCGCCGCAGCCACCGCCGCCACGGATCCCGTCCGCGCCAGCGCCGCGGCGGACTCGGCATCGTAGCTGCCGCCCCCGTCGGTCAGGTCGAGGCCCGGGACGAGTGCATCGGGCACTCCTGCCCCTGTCCGCTCCAGCGTTGCTTCCATGGTCCTGCTCCTTCGAGACACCCTACGTTACCTAAGTATACCATCGTACGTTCCCCTTCGGAAAAAGCGACGATGATGTTTCACAATCCTCAAGGGGAACGCAACATGAAGACCGTAGGTTCCCCGAGTGAACGGTCGGGAATTGCTACGTCAGGACCCAGGGGGACGGTTCATCCCGCTGCAGCGGACGGCGCCCCCGCGGTGGCCACCAGCAGTCGCCGCGCCACCTCTGCACGGGGGCCGCCGTCGGCAGCTGCCGCATCGAGGCCTGCGACCGCACCGGACCGATCTCCCTGCCAGAGCAGGAGCAGCGCGTGGTGGAACGCCACCAGGGAGCTTCCGGGATGCTCCGCGCGCAGCCGTGCGAGCTCTCCCACCGCCACGGTGTGCCGCTCCTTGGCGTACCGGCCCATGACCGAGGCCACGACCGTCTCCAGATCCTGGCCCTGCGTGTCCAGGCGCCCGGCGATGCGCGCTGCGCGGGGCCGGTCATCGGCCTCGATCGCAGCCGCCAGCGACCGCAGGCCTCGCCGCTGGGGGCTGCCTGCCACCTCTCCCGGTGCCAGCACGAGCGGCGGATAGCCCGGCGCGAGGTCCGGGTATCGCAGGTCGTCGGCGGTCCGGTAGGCCGCATGGTCAGCGGCCGCCCCGGCCAGGAGCCGCGCCTGCTCGAACGCTCCCTCCCCACGGCCGGGGCCAAGGCCGACCGTCTGGGCGAGGCCGAGGTTGAGCCAGAGCCACGGATCATCGGGCGCAATCGTGGTTGCATCGCGGATGCGGCGCACCGCCTGCTGTGGAGAGACCTCCCACTGGGCCAGGGCGAGCCCAACCTGCGCGTGGGCGTTCCCCGCGTCCCGGGACAGGGCATCCGCGAAGAGCTCGGCAGCTCCCTCGTGATCGCCGGCGGCGAGCATCGCCGCCCCATCCACCAGCGCATCGTCCGCTGCCTGGGCAGGACCCTGGACGAGTGGCGGACGCGTATCGACGACGATCCCGGCAGCCGGCTCGGGCGCGGGGCCGAGCTGGACCCGGGCCACCGCGACCAGCACCAGCACGGCACCGAGGACGGCACCGATGGCCACGACCTTCCGGCGTCCCGGCCACACCTGCTGCCTGCTGCGAACGGCATCCATGGGGGAAGTCTCGCAGGTCACCCCCGCCACCGGCGCAGGGATGGCCACGGCCGTGACCCAGCATCGGCTCGCGCTTGCTCGGACGCGCTCAAGCCGGGAGTGGCGAATGCCGATGGGCTGCGTGCCGGAACCCGGGGCTCGCGCGCCGGCCTCCGGGACGCGCCATGGATGATCGCACTCGAACACGCCGCAGGTCCGCCGCCCGACGCGCTCGGGCTGCCGCCCTGTGCGTGGTCGCCGGCAGCCTCGCGATGGTTGCGGCAGGACCGCTTGCCGCTGAGCCGCCGGTGCACTCCTTCTCGACGGAGTCCTCGGGCGAGCCCGAGGTCATCGAGTTCACCATCAGCGATCGGGACCGAACCCGGATCGACCTCGCCCGGCGCGCCGGGATCTACCGCCACCAGGCCGGGATCTACCGGACGCTCGCCCAGGTCGATGCGGCGCGGCTTGCGCGCCTGCGCGGGCTGCTGACGAGCTCGACTGCCTCGACGATCAGGGTCGAGCGCGAGGACTGGTTCCTGGCCTATGGCTCGGTCGGCCGGGAGGACCTGGCCCGCGCGCTGCTCGACGGGGAGCTGCACCAGCTCGCCGAGCTGGAGCGGAAGCTCGCGCGGGACGCAGAGCCCCAGCCCGGGGATGGGATGACCGTTCCCGACGAGGAGGATGCAACGCCACGACGTCGTCGCCCGGGTCCTGGCGAGGGGATGATGGAGATGACGCCTGCCGCCGTCTCGGACCTGGTGACTGCGCTGGAGGAGCTCCGCGACCTCCATGCCGAGCTGTCTGATCGGGCAGACCGCAGGGCCCGCATGCTGCTCGACCGCGCCGATCGGATGGCACGGGCAGACCGGCGCGGCAAGGCAGCGGAGGGGACCCGCGAGGATGCGGGCCTCGAGGGCACCTGGTACGTGGCACCCTCGGACCGCGTGGCCCGCCAGCGATACCTGCCGCTCGGCTCAGGCCCGTTCGGCCCCTTCTCATGGTCGGGAACGAGGACCCCGGCGCGTCCCTCCACCGACGAGCAGATCCGCGCGGTGCTGCTCGACTCCAGGATCACGATCTACGAGGGCGGACGATTCGACGTGGCCGGCGGGCGCATCGACGGACGCATCCTCGACGCCCTGGTGCTGCTCGCCGAGCGCTACGGACAGGTGACCGTCACCTCGCTCATCAGCGGGCGCTCGAGCATCTACACGGCCGGCGGCAACGTCTCGGCCCACGCCTTCGGGTGCGCGGTCGACATCGGCACCGTCGGGGGCGTGCTGATCGCCCCGGCATCGCAGGGGCCGGGCTCCCACACCGAGGGCGTGGTGTCCTTCCTCGCCACGCTGCCGGGGGACCTCGCACCACACCAGGTCATCTCCCTGAGCGCCCTGGGCGGCCCGACCATTGCCATGGCCGACCACCACGACCACATCCACCTCGGCTACAGCTGCGGCTGACGCGGCCTGCCGCCCCTACTTGCCCACGCCGATCACGGGCTCCTCGACGACCTCGGGATCCGGGAACGGGTCGACCGGACGCCGCTCGGCGGCGGTCGAGAGCACGACGAGCGTCCTCGTGCGTTCGATCCGGGCGATCGAGCGGATGTGCCAGACGAGCCGCTCGAGGGCCAGCGTCGACTCTGCACGCACCTTGATCAGGAAGCTCTCGTCGCCGGCGACGCTGTGGCACTCCTCCACCCCACGCAGGGCGATCAGCCGGTCACGCGCATCGGTGTAGGCAGCCCCGCCCCGCTCGCTCACGGCGATGTAGGCCGTGACGCCGGCCCCGAGCAGCCGGGGGCTGACGAGCGCCTGGTAGCCCATGATCACGCCACGCTTCTCGAGCTTGCGGACACGGTCATGCGCCGAGGCTGTGGACACTCCGGCGGCCTCGGCAAGCCGGGCGTAGGTCGCCCGGCCGTCCTCCTGGAGCACGTCGATGATCTTCCAGTCGACCTCGTCGAGGTCTGCAGCGGTGCGGCGGTCGGGTGACATGGGGCGGCATCCTACCCGACCCCGCCCAGCGGCCGCGGGCATGGCCCGGACGGACGCACGGCCTCGCGCGTGCGAGCGCGCGGGAGGTGAAGTGGCGACCCGGCACGCGGTCTGGTACCGTCGACGTGTCACGCGTGCTGGGCACTCCTGCGCCAGCACCACCACACCGGAGGTTCCACGATGAAGGTCGCAGACATCCTCAGCCAGGGCACCCAGTTCCCCACGATCCGGACGGACTCGCTCGTTCGCGATGGCGCGCGCCTGATGCAGGAGCACGACGTCCGCGCCCTCCCGGTCGTCGAGGGCGACCGACTCGTGGGCATCGTCACCGACTGGGACATCGTCGTGGCGTTCGCCGACCGGGCAGACGAGCTGGGCGAGCTCCCGGTTGCCGCGGTCATGACCTCCGACGACCTGATCACGATCGACGAGCACCGCTCGGTGGCCGCTGCCACGGAGGTGCTCGCAAGCAACCGGGTCCACCACCTTCCCGTCGTGGCGGACGGCCGATACGTGGGCATGCTCTGCCTCGGGCTCGAGTGGTCCGAGGAGGACAAGCTCACCCCGCCCATGCGACCGACCCTCACCGCCCGCCACCCCTAGGGCCCGTGTCCGGCACCGTCACGGCTGCGCGGCGCCTGCAGGACAGGCTGTGGCTGGCAGCAGCATTCGCCATCGCCATCGCGGCCGGCATGCCTGCCGCTGCCGCTGCTGCGCCACAGCTGACCGTGGCGCCCCTGATCATCGAGCAGGTCGTCTCCGTCGACGAGCCAGTGCTGGTTCCGGTTTCGGTCAGCAACTCCGGCGACACCCCGTTCACCGTGGTGTTCGAGCACGCCGACTTCGGCTTCGGCGAGGACGGGCCCGTCCTGATCGAGGACTCTGCACCCGAGACGGTGCCGTTCGGCACGCGGGGCTGGTTCTCGGTCGCCACCCCGCGCTTCGAGCTGGAGCCGGGCGAGCGCAGGTCCGTGGACGTCCGAGTCCTTGCGCCGGTGGGCACCGGGCCGGGCACCTACCTCGGAGCCATGCTCTTTCGAACACTTCCGGACCAGGGCAGTGGCTCCGGGGCCGAGGTCAGGACCTCTGCCCGGGCAGGCCCCCTCGCCTTCATCGAGGTCGAGGGCGGCGTGCCTGCCCGACCGGTGCTGCGATCCCTCGACGCTCCCCGGCTCGTGACCGCCAGCCCGGTGCCGGTGGAGCTCGTGGTGGGCAACGACGGCGATGGCTTCTACACCTTCACTGCCACCATCACCGCCACCGGGCGGGGGCTCCGTCGCGAGCTTGAGGTACCGACCTCGTACGTGATCCGCGAGGTCGACCGCAGC
>SKUG01000197.1 GCA_007122215.1 Thermoleophilia bacterium
GATCCCCAGGTCGGGGTTGTGCCCGCCCTGCAGCAGCGCCGCGGTGCCACCGAGGTCGATCGTCTCCTGGACCTTCTGCAGGATCGTGCGGGTCGGCAGGACGTAGCCCTCACGCTCGTCGCCCGGGCGCCGGTAGAACGCGCAGAAGCCACAGTCGGTGACGCAGTAGTTCGTGTAGTTGATGTTGCGGTCGACGATGAACGTGACGACGTCGGGGTCGGTGAGCCGACAGCGGATCTCGTTGGCCACCTGGCCGATCTCCACGAGCCGGTCGGTGGACTGCAGCAGCGCCAGCGCGTCGAGCTCGTCGATCCGCTGCCCGGCGAGCGCCGCATCGAGGATCGCGTCGACGTCCCGCTCGCGGGCGGCGGCCTCCTGGGCACGGAACCCGGCCAGCAGCTCCTGCTCCTCGCCAGACAGCTCGCGCGTCGGGCGCGCCGGTGCCTGTCCGTCGCGGGAGGGCTGCGGATCGCTGGCCTGGAGGATCGTCGGCAGCGCGGCGAGCTGTCCTGCGGCGCGGGCCTCCTCGAAGAAGCGGTGCAGGCCCTCGTGCTCGCGCGGGCCGAGCGCGAAGCGCAGCTGGTCGAAGTAGGCCGCGACCGCCGCAGGCTCGGAGTCCCAGCGCTCCGCAGCTATCCCAACGGCCTCCTCACGCCGCTCGGCAAAGGCCGCCAGGGAGGCGCCGATCGCAGCCTCGAGCTCCCGGGCCACATCGGCATGCTCGCGTCGCACCGCCCACACCGCGTAGACCATGGGCAGGTCCGTCTGTCCGGTCCAGAGCGTGGCGAGGTCGTGGAACGCCAGCTGGGAGAGCAGCGGCTCGCCCCGCAGCCCCATCGCATGGTCGCCGATCGTGAGCACGGCATCCCCGGCCGCGGTGTGGCGGATCACGTCCTCGGGGGTGGGCTCGGCATCGAGCTCCACCACCTGCAGGCGTCGGCCACCCATCGAGGCGAGGATGGTGGCCAGGGCGACGCTGGAGCGGCTGGCCGGGGTGGCGTGCACCCGGCGTACCTCGCGCACGTCCCCGGTGGAGACCAGGAAGACGCTGCCCACCGCTCCCTCTGCGGCGATGCCGAACCCGCCGAGCAGCACCAGGTCATCGGCGTGCCGGGCGAACTCGATGGCGGGGATCACCGCAGCATCGACCTCACCACCCACCAGTGCCGCGGCGACGGCCGCAGGGGTGCCGACGATGGTCGGCTCGAGCGGCAGCTGCCACTGCATCGGGAAGGTGTTGAGGTAGTCGATCTGGCCGAGGCGCAGGCGCGATGCGCCGCCGAGCCCGCCGTGGTCGGTGCTGCTGCTGGGGGAGGTGGTGCTCATCTCGGTCAGCCTTCCTGGGAGAAGCTCAGCGTGCGGGCTCGAAGCGGCGCAGCTCGTTGTAGGTGGTGTCGCGCTCGACGGGGATACGTCCGGCGCCCTGGATCAGCTCGACGAGCCGGTCCTGCTGGGTCTGCTGCTGGCTGCGGGCGCCGGCCATGTGCACGATCCGCTCGACCATCACCGTGCCGTCGATGTCGTTGGCCCCGTAGTGCAGCGCAACCTGTGCGAGCTCGGGGCTGATCATGATCCAGTAGGCCTTGATGTTGGGGATGTTGTCGAGCATCAGCCGGGAGACCGCCACCATCCGCAGGTCGTCGGAGCCGGCGGTGAAGGACCAGCCCCGCTTCGCGAACACCGTGTTCTCGGGGTGGAACGCGAGCGGGATGAAGCACTGGAAGGCTCCGACCTCGCCGGTGCGGTTCTCGGTCGGCAGCGGCTGGCCACCTGCCACGGTGCGCTGGAGCTGGAGCGACTCGTCCTGGAGCTCTCGCAGGCGCACGAGGTGGTCGACGCGCTCCTCGAGGGTCTCCACGTGCCCGTAGAGCATGGTGCAGTTGGTCTTCAGGCCCACCCGGTGGGCAGCGCGGTGCACGCCGAGCCACTCCTCGGCGGTGTCCTTGCCCTTGCAGATCAGGTCCCGCACGCGCTGGCTGAAGACCTCGGCGCCACCGCCCGGCATGGACCCGAGCCCGGCGTCGACCAGGTCCTGGAGGACCTCCGTGTCGGACCTGCCGCCTGCCAGCCGACCGAGGTGGCGGATCTCGCTGGCGGTGAAGCACTTGAGGTGCACCTCGGGCACGGCCTCGTGGAGGGCTGCCACCATGTCGAGGTGCCACTGGTAGCCCAGCGCCTCGTTCTCGCCACCGACGATGTGGATCTCGGTCACCCCGAGCGCCGCGGCCTCGCGGGCCTGGGCGACGATCTCGTCATGGCTGAACTGGTACGCGCCCGACTGGCTCTCGCTGGTCCGGGAGAAGGCGCAGAAGCGGCACTTGATCCGGCAGACGTTGCCGTGGTTGATGTGCCGGTTGTGGTTGAAGAAGACCTCGTCGGAGTGGATGCGCCGCCGGACGAGGTCTGCCAGCCGCCCGACCCCGGGAAGGTCATCGCTCTCGATCAGCGTGATGCCCTCCTCCATGCCGAGCCGCTCGCCGGCTGCGACCTGCTCGGCGATCGGCACGAGCAGCGGGTCGCGCAGGCGGGCCACCAGGCGGTCGAGGTCGACCTGCGGGCTGGTCTCCTGGTCGGGACTGGTCGTGGTCATGGGAGCCTCCTTCAGGCAGACCGTCGCACCGCGGCCCGGGAGAGCTCGCGGAGGCGGTCGAAGTCGTACTCGAGCTCGAGGTCGTCGAGCTTGGCGATGGTCTCGTCGAGGAGCGTGCCGGCCTGCTCGAGCGCCGCATCGGCAGCGCCCGATGCCGCAACACGCTCCAGCACGAGGTCGACGTCCGGGCGGGGGGATGCAAGCTCCGCAGCGACCTCGGGATCGGACTGGGCGCACAGCAGCAGGGGCAGCGTCATGGTTCCCGAGCGCACGTCGGTGCCCGGCTGCTTGCCGGTGCGCGCCGCGTCCCCGACGCAGTCCAGCACGTCGTCGCTGATCTGGAACGCGACGCCGAGGCCCGTGCCGACCTCGAAGAGCAGGTCCACGTCCGTGGCCGGGGCGCGGCCGAAGAGTGCCCCGAAGGCCATCGAGCAGCCAAAGAGCACCCCGGTCTTCATGCTGCAGCGCGTGGCATAGGCGTCGATGCCGGTGTCGGGCCGGCGCTCCTGCTCGGCCTGCACGGCCTCGCCGGAGACCAGCGAGCGGGTGGTGTGCGCGAGCAGCCGCACCGCCTGCGTGACCAGCTCCTCGAGGTCGTCGCTGGCTGCCACGTCCGGGTCATGGCGGATGTCGGTGAGCGAGGTCAGCGAGAGGCTCGTCAGGAGGTCGCCGGCGTGCGTTGCCGTGGACGCGCCGTGGGTGGCCACGACGGTGGGACGACCGCGCCGCTGCCCTGCGGCATCGAGGATGTCGTCATGCACGAGGCTCGCCGTGTGCAGCAGCTCCACGGCCGCCGCGGCCCGTACGGTGTCGGCGCCCGGCACATGGCCGACGGGAGTCGCTGCCAGCACGAGCAGGGGCCGCAGGCGCTTGCCACCGGCAAGGATGGGGTCCAGCGCTGCCAGTGCCGTCGGCCCGCTCCAGGCACCGATGGCCGCACGCATCGCATCCTCGACCTCGCCGAGGAACGCCAGCTGCCGGGTGCCGGAGGCCACGGTCATGTGCTGCCTTCCGGCGGCGGGCCGTCCGCGGGCCCGGGCGCTCCGTGTGCGCTGCCGGCGAGCGCGGTGTGCAGCGCCACGATGCCGCCACCCATCAGCCGCCAGCGAACCGACTCCATCCCGGCCCCCTCGAGCAGGGAGCCGATCTCACCTGGCTCGGGAAACTGCCGTACCGATGAGGGAAGGTAGGTGTAGGCCTCGCGGTCCCCGGTGACCAGGCCGCCGATGACGGGGACGATCCGCTCGAACCAGACCCCGTAGAAGCCGCGGAAGAAGCGGTTGCGTGGGCGCGTGAACTCCATCACGACGATTCGACCGCCGGGCCGTACGACCCGCTGGAACTCTGCGAAGGCCTGCTCGATGCGCTCGACGTTGCGCACCCCGAAGCTCACGGTCAGCACGTCGAAGCTGTCGTCGTCGAAGGGCAGCTGCATGGCATCGGCCTCGACGAAGCGCACGTGGTCCACCGATCCGGCGGCCTTCCTGCCGTGGCGTCGATCGGCCATCTCCAGCATCACGGGGGAGAAGTCCGCGCCCACCACGGTGGAGGAGGTCCGGCGGGCCAGGGCAAAGGTCATGTCACCGGTGCCGCAGCAGACATCCAGCGCCGACTGTCCGTCGGCGATCCCGCTCGCGCGGATGGCGCGCCGTCGCCAGACGGTGTCGACGCCCATCGAGATCACCCTGTTGGCCAGGTCGTACCGGGGGGCGATCCGGTCGAACATCGTGCGAATCTGCGCGGCTGGAGGCATCGTCCGGATCCTACCCGTGTGCGCGTGGGCCTGCAGGCCCACGCGCGTGCAGGGATGCCTGGCCCTGGCCTGCTGCCTGGTCCCGTCAGCGGGTGTCGGTGAGTGCAGAGCGCTGGCCCCGCCACTCGGCCAGGGAGGACTGCTCGATGCCGAGCAGGTTGCAGGCCTTGCCCACGACGAAGTCGACCATGTCATCGAGCGTGCTGGGCAGCTGGTAGAAGGCCGGCATGGCAGGGAGGATCTCGGCCCCGGCCCGCTTGAGGCGGGTGAGGTTCTCGAGCTGGATCAGTGACAGCGGGGTCTCCCGTGGCACGATCACGAGGCGACGCCCCTCCTTGAGCGCCACGTTGGCAGCGCGCTGGACGAGGTTCTGCTCGGCACCCTGCGCGATCGTGGCCAGCGTCGACATCGAGCACGGCACCACCACCGCCGCATCCCAGCGCGCGCTACCGCTCGCGTACGGCGAGGCGTAGTCCTTCGGCGCCCAGACGTTGGCCGGGTCGAGGCCCGCATCGGCGATGAAGCGGTCGATCACCTCATCGCGGGGCATGGCCAGGTCGCCGTAGAGCTCATGACCACAGACCGTGGCTCCGGACTCGGTGAAGCTCACGCCCACGGTGTGGCCGCCGGCCACGAGCTGCCGTGCCAGCCCCAGCGCGTACGGTGCGCCGCTCGCACCTGCGATGCCAAGGAAGACCTCCATGGCCTGCAGGGTAGCACCTTGCGGCCCACGGGGAGCCGCCAGGTGCGCTCAGCTGGCGTACTCGGGATCGGTGGCGCGCTCAGGCATGCCGAGCGTCTCGAGGAACTTCGCGACGGCCTCGATCTCCTCTTCGCTGAAGACGCCCTCATAGGCGGGCATGCCCGAGCCGGGGATCTGCGAGGTCGGCTGCTTGAGATGCTCGATCTGCCACTCGATGCCGCGGTTGAGCAGGGCCTCCTCGGAGAGGTCCGGCCCGGGGCCCGAGTTGCCCGCGCCGCCAACCATGTGGCAGGCCAGGCACTGGCCGCGGGAGTCGTTGACGACCAGCTCGTACCCGGGCATCGCGACCTGCTCGTCGGTGAGCCCCTCGACGCCGCCGACCTTGCCGCTCTGCGCACCGAGCCAGGTGAAGGACAGCAGCACCACGGCCGTCACGACCATCGCCGTCATCGCCAGCGGGCGGCGGCTGGGCCGGCGCTCACGCGAGCGGTCGAGGAACGGCCATGCCAGCAGCAGCACCAGCATCAGCGTCGGCACCCCGATGGTGCCCATGAGCACGAGCGAGGGGCTGGAGAAGATCACCAGCAGGTAGAAGAGGAAGTAGAAGTACCACTCCGGACGCGGGTGGTACTTCGTGGTGGCCGGGTCGGCCTTCTCCTCGTAGAGCGGCTCGAGCACGATCCGCGCGTCCTCGGGGAACTCGCGACCGGTACGCTCGGTGAAGCCGGCCTTGACCTTGCTGATCTCCGCCTCGTCGTCGATCTCCCCGGTGATCACGGCCTGCTCGTGTGCGGTGAGCACCTGGTCGCCGGAGCAGGAGATGTCCCACAGCTGGCCACAGCCCGCCATCGAGTACCACGCCACCGTCAGCGTGAGGATGATGCCGACCACCACGACGCCCACGACGGTGTCGGTGAAGGTCTCATGCGGGAAGAAGGGGCGACCATGCTCCTTCGTGGCCTGCTTGTAGCGCAGGAAGGCGCGCTGGCGGTCGTTGAGCGGCTTGCTGGGGTCGGTCATGACCATGCCTCGGGATGGTTGGCGGGATCATCGGTCTTCCACGGGGCCGGCGTCACGCCGAGCCGTGTGACCAGGTAGATGTGCAGCCCGATCAGCGCCGCGAGCGCGCCGGGGATGTGGAGCATGTGGATCGCGTAGAAGCGGGCGATGATCTGCCCGGTGTACTCGGGGCCCCCGCGCAGGAAGTCGAGGATGTACGGGCCGAGGAAGGGCGCGGTGCCGTTGATGTTGATGCCGACGACCGTTGCCCAGAATGCGCGGTTGTCCCAGACGAGCAGGTATCCCGTGAAGCCCATGCCCATCATCAGCGCGAAGATCAGCACGCCCGTGATCCAGGTGAGCTCGCGCGGGTAGCGGTAGGCGCCCATCACGAAGCTCGCGGCCATGTGCAGGAAGAGCAGCACGATCATCACGCTGGCGCCCCACTTGTGCATGCCGCGCACCACCCAGCCCCAGTCGTACTGGGTGGTGATGGCCACGATGCTCTCGTACGCGGTGTTCGCGGCCGGCTGGTAGTACATGGCGAGGATCGCGCCGGTGATGGCCTGGAGCACGAAGACCACCAGCAGGGCAAAGCCCAGCGAGTGCCAGATCGAGATGCCCCGGGGGACGTTGCGGAAGAGGAACCAGCGGTGGTAGCCGATGAGTCCGGTGCGGTCCTCGATGCCGTCCGCGACGTCGACCGCCGCGTTCCGTGCCTGCTGCGTGATGCCCATTCGCGTGTCCTGGTCGTCTTACGGCTGGAACTTGAAGAAGAGGGACTGGGGGCCGGCAGTGGGCTGGCCCGGCCCGTACACCGAGTCGAGCTCGCGCCCGTCCGGGGTGAGGCTGTGCTCGCCGGTGACGTAGAGGTAGCCGTCCTCGCCGACCTCCCAGTCGAAGCGGTCGAGCGGACGCGGCGGCGGGCCCTCGGTGCGCTGGCCGTCGCCGTCGTAGGCGCCACCGTGGCAGGGGCAGACGAACTGTCCGCCGGTCTCCTGCACCGGGCAGCCGAGGTGCACGCAGCGGTTTGAGATCAGGGTCAGCTGCTCCGACTTGCCGGTGAGCGCGTCGGTGAAGCCCTCGGGGTTGCGCCGCACGAAGCCGACGCGGTCGCGGACGTAGTCGCGCGGGCGTTCGTCCTCGGTGGGGAGCTCCTCCGGGAAGTGCAGGACGAACTTCGCGAACTCGCCAACCGGCAGGTCCTCCACCCGGATCGGGGTGCCCTGCTCGTCGAGCGCCGGGACCCGGAAGCGGCGCTGGCCGCCGACCGCGGGAGCGAGCATCATCGCCACGGGCGGGACGGCCACCATGCCGCCGAGCACCGCACCCATGCCGATCGTCGCCTTCGTGAGGAACTGTCCGCGTGAGACGGACTGGCCGAGCGCCGCGTCGGATCCCCCCGCGCTGCCACCTGGTTCGGTTGCCTGGTCGTCTGCCACCGTGCACTCCTTTGCACACCCGTGCTGGACGGCTGCCCGGAGGGCAGCCCGGACCCGGCATGCGCCGAGCCTGCCCGATTCTTCACACTGGGTCGGACTCCGTCAAATCCAGAGCGTCTCAGGGGCGGGTCTCGGGCAGGGGCGCCGCTGCCGCCTGGTGGTGGCAGCCTCAGCCCCGGACGGCGATCCGCACGTCGGTGCCCGCCAGCTCGACCTCGGCGCCGGGCTCGATGCGCCGGTGGATCGTGGCCAGCCCGAGCCGGCGGCCGTCCGGTGCCAGGGCCCAGCTCGTGAGCGTGCCGGCTGCCCGGCCCCGGGTGTCGTCCGGGTCGCGCAGCTCGAGGTAGTCCGGGGCCGTGGGGTCGAGCCCCGCAGGCACGTCCCCCAGCAGCTCCACCGGGCGCAGGGTGCGGTTGGGACGGCCGCGGAAGTGCAGGCGGGCAACGGGCTCCTGCCCGAGGTAGCAGCCCTTGTCGAAGGAGACGGCCAGGGCATCGGCCCCGACCTCGGCCGGCAGGCGCCCGTCGAGGAAGTCGTTGAGGAAGGGCACGCCCATCGAGATGCGCAGCGCATCCAGCGCCTCCGGATCGGCATACGGTGCGCCATGGGCGGGCAGGCTCGCGACGATCGCCCGCACGGCGGTGGGGCTGCCGACCACGGCTGCAGCCGGCAGGCCCTCGGGGATCTCCAGCTCGCGGCCGGCGGCGGGGAGGGACCACTCGATGCCGGCGGTACCCCAGACGGGCGTGCGGTACCACGCCGCCGCGCCGGCGGCCTCCGTCGTCGCCCCGGCGATCGCGTGCAGCACGCCGGGCAGGTTGGGGCCGACCACGTGGGCGACGGCGAGCTCCACGGGATCGATCTCCACCCGTGCGCGCAGGCGGTAGCGGGCGAGGTGCTGGCAGAGCGGCTCGACGTGCTGGTGCTGGACCTCCAGCAGCACCGCATCCTCCGCGCTGCGGTAGGCCACGGCCGGGGCGATGATCGAGGCCGTGCGGTCCAGGAACAGCGTGTGGCGTGCCTCGCCCGGCGGGATCGACCTGCAGTGCTGGGTCGAGACGTTGTCGAGCAGGTCCATGGTGTCGGGCCCGCCGAGCTCGACCAGCGCCGTGAGCTGCCACCAGGCGCAGGTTGCCCCGCTGCGGGCCTGCTCCCAGGTCCGGGCGGGGGAGAGGGTCTCGTCCGTGCCACCTGCCGCGGTTGCCGTTGCGGTGGATGCGGTGTCAGGCTGGGCGTGGGTGCTGGGGCCGGCGTGCTCGTCCATGCCCGGAGCCTACCCGGACCCGGCCAGCTGGCGGCGGCAGCGGCGTGGATCGAGGCTGGTAGCATCGACGGGCCTGTCGCGCGCGGCAGGAGGAGACGACGACAGCGACCTGCGC
>SKUG01000250.1 GCA_007122215.1 Thermoleophilia bacterium
CCTGCAGGTGGCGTCGCAGCGCCCGCGTGCGACGCCACGCTGCCCGGGCCTTGCCGGCCCGGCTCGCCCCGCCGTGGCGGCCGACCTGGACGGCATCGACGCCGCGCGCCCCTGCGAGCTCCACGGCCTGCCCGAAGTCGCGGACGGTCACGTGGACCTCGTGCCCGTCCCTGCGCAGGCCCTCGACGAGCGGTCCCAGCACCGTCACGTGCGGGGCGTTGGTGAGGTCGACGTGCAGCCGCACGGGCAGCAGCCCAGGCCTCAGGCGCCGGCGATGGCAGGACGTGCCGCCCGCACCGCTGCCACCACCTCGTCGGCCTCGGCCGTGGTCATCGTCGGGTAGATCGGCAGCGCCACGCCCTCGGCCGCCAGCTGCTCGGTGACCGGCAGGTCGCCGGGTGTGTACCCGAGGTCGGCGTAGACCGGCTGCAGGTGGTGCGGGTTGCCGTAGTAGACGGTCGCCCCGATGCCCTGCTCCCGGAGCTGTTCCACCAGCCCGTCGCGGTCATCGCTGCGGACCACGTGCAGGTGGTAGGTGTGCTCCCGGCCCGCAGGGGTTGGCGGCAGCTCCACGAGCTCGCCCAGCCCGGCCTGCCGGTAGTGGTCGGCGATCCCGCGCCGGGCGGCGTTCCAGCCGTCGAGCTCGGGCAGCAGCAGCCGCAGCACGCCCGCCTGGATCTCGTCCAGCCGGGAGTTGTAGCCGATGTGGTGGAAGACCTGCTTGTCCTTCGAGCCGTGGAAGCGCAGCATGCGGGCCAGCTCGGCCACGTCGTCGCGATCGGTGGCGACCAGGCCGCCATCCCCGAAGCCGCCGAGGTTCTTGGTCGGGAAGAAGCTGAAGGTGGCCGCATCGCCGAGGCTGCCGCAGCGGCGCCCCTGCCAGGTGGATCCGAAGGCCTGTGCCGCATCCTCGACGATGGCGAGCCCATGCTCGTCGGCGATCTCCTGCAGCGCGTCCATGTCCGCCGCCAGGCCGAAGAGGTGCACGGGCATGATCGCCTTCGTGGCGCCGCTGATGACGCTGCGCACCGACTCCGGGTCGAGGGTGCAGGTCTCGTCGACGTCCGCGAACACGGGGCGGGCTCCCACCGCGCTGATCGACTCCGGCGTTGCGTAGAAGGTGTAGGCCGGGCAGATCACCTCGTCCCCCGGGCCGATGCCGAGCGCCCGCAGCGCGATGCTCAGGGCATCGGTGCCGTTGCCGACCCCGATGCAGTGCCGCACGCCCAGGTACGCGGCAGCCTCCTGCTCGAAGGCGGTGACGTGCTCGCCGAGGATGAAGCGCCCGCCGTCGATGATCGACAGCACCCGCTCGCGGACCTGGTCGATCAGCGGCTCGTATTGGGCGCGCGTGTTCATGAGGGGGACGGGCATGCTCGGCTCCACGGGTCGTTGGCTCGCAAGCCTACCGCAGGCCCGGTCCCGGATTCGCCACAGCCACTGGCGGGTACCGGCAGGACATGCACCCGCAGCTTCGCTTCGCCGTCCGAGCCACCCTCGTCGTGGTGGCGTGGAGGTCTGCGTCGGAGATCCTCGAGCGGCGCCAGCGCTCCCAGTCTGCGAGGCGGCGAGCCAGCCAGCCCGCACCCGAGGACGACCTGCCGGCACCGCCTGCCGACAGGGACGGTGCCGAGCCGGCCCCGGGGCAGGTGCAGCCAGGCGACGCGTCCGCTCCCGGGCATCCCCGTGGTGACGTTCCCGA
This sequence comes from Thermoleophilia bacterium, assembly GCA_007122215.1. Classification (GTDB taxonomy): domain Bacteria; phylum Actinomycetota; class Thermoleophilia; order Gaiellales; family SKUG01; genus SKUG01. The sequence goes on from SKUG01000250.1 coordinate 1,703, forward strand.
GCGGGTGCTGTCACGCACGCGCGCCGCGGAGCAGCTGCCCCGGCGCTGGATGCGCGTCGGCGCCGTCAAGGCAGCCTGTGCCGTGACGGGCCTGCTGGGCCTGGTCGCCAGCGTCACGGCCGTGCTCCAGCCCGTCTCCACGGGCGCGACGCTCCTGCTGGCCGGGGGCATCATCGCGATCGCCGGCTCCCTGGGCGGCGTGGTCCTTGCACAGCGCGCCAGCCCGCGAGCGGTCCCGGAATCCCCTGACGTAGCGACGGTGTCGGCACGGGCGGGGGGCAGCACCGGCCCGGTAGCGGGAGCATCGTCCGACGGCGAGGCCGGCGACGGGGGCGGGACAGGGCCCCAGAGGGCCGGTGACGGTGCTGGTGCGGGCGCCACGCCTGCCGGCGGGCCCGAGGCCGATGACCTGCCCCCGGCCGAGATCCCGATGCGCACGACCGGCGAGATGCTCAGCCTCGTTGCCCGCCAGGTCGGCACGCTCCCGGCCCGGGCGGCGCGTCGCTGGGACTGACCCTCGCATGTCGTGTCCGGGTCGCGCGATCCTCCGGTGTTGGTCTGGAGCGCGGCATGGCGATCGGCCCCGGCCACGCATCCCGGGCGCTGATGTAGTATCGCCGGCGGATACGACCGTGCCACACGAACGGGTGCAACGCGCATGAGCAGCGGCAAGAAGATCTTCCTCTGGGTGACCTACTACGTCATCGCCTTCGTCGTCTCGATGGCGCTGGTCTCGATCCCCGACTGGTTCGGGGCCGAGGGCGGCGTGCTGACCACCGAGGGGCAGCGCATCGACAACCTGTTCTGGGGCATGGTCATCCTGTCCGTGGCGATCCTCTCGGTCATCCTCGCCACCATGACGTTCGCGCTCATCCACTTCCGGGCAGGGCCGCGTGACACCGGTGACGGCAAGTACATGCACGGCAACAACGCCATGGAGCTGGGCTGGATCGTGGTGCCGACGATCATCGTGCTGGCGCTGTCGTGGATCAGCTACGAGGTCCTCGTCGACAACGACCAGGTCCTGGCCGAGGGCGCCGGGGAGCGCCACGACCGTGGCGGAGTGCTCGAGGTCGACGTGATCGGCTTCCAGTACGGCTGGGAGTTCGCGTACCCCGAGGTCGGCGTCGCCACGCTCACCAACTACGTGATTCCCGTCGACGAGCCCGTCGTCTACAACGTCACGGCCCGCAAGTACGGCATGGACCCCGACGGCGGGGTGCGCCCCGACGTGATCCACTCCTTCTGGGTTCCCGCATCCCGCATCAAGCAGGACGGCGTTCCCGGCTACTGGTCGGCGCGCTCCTGGACGGCGGAGCGCACGGGGACATTCGACATCGTCTGCGCCGAGCTCTGCGGCGCGCTCCACTACCAGATGCTGGGCGAGGTCTGCGTGGTCGAGCGCGGCGTCTACGATGCCTGGCTGGTCGAGCTCGGCGAGGCGACCACCGACTCCGACACCGCCGGCAGCGTGAGCTACCCCTGCTCGCCCGAGGGCGAGGAGCAGACCCTGGCGGTTCGCAGCTACCAGAACGACGACGAGCTGCTGGGCATCTTCACCGAGGAGCAGGGCCTCCTGCTCGAGTCAACCCTTGAGGCGAGCATGCCTGCAGCCAAGAAGGATACGTCAGCATGAGCACGACCACGACCTCCACCGCACCCGCTGCCCGGGGCGCGGGGCACGGCACGCCCGGCCCGCGCTACGTGGGGGGCCTCATCGGCTTCCTCATCGGGTACGCCGTCTCCCACCTGCTGCTGCGCCTCTTCCAGGGGTGGGGTGGCGTCGACCCCAGCTACACCGTTGTCGAGGCCGCTGGCATCGGCGCCGGCCTCGGGCCGATCATCGTCGGCCTGATGGGCGGGGTCCCCGGCCTCGTGGCCGGACTCTTCGGCCGGCGGGTGATCCTCGGCAGCAACATCTTCGCGGCCTGGCTGTGGGCTGTCGTCGGCTTCCTCATCACCACCCTCATCGTGATCGGCGTGCGTCTCGCGTTCGGGATGGACCCGATATCGCTGCTGCCCATCGTCACCTTCGGGTCCCTTGGTGCCTACCTCGGCATGACCATCGGCATCGGTGCGCTCGGCCCGTGGCTGCGCTTCCTGGCGGGCGGGGACGTCGACCTTGCAGGTGACCACTCCCAGCATGGCGCGAAGTCGTGGAAGGACTACTTCGGCTTCAACACCGACCACAAGGTCATCGGCATCCAGTACATCGTCTTCAACTTCATGGCGATGGCGATCGGTGGCATGTACGCGTTGTTCATGCGCGCCGAGCTTGCCCAGTCGGGCATGCAGTTCATGGACGGCTCCACCTACAACGGGGCCTTCACCGTCCACGGGTCGGTGATGCTCTTCTTCTGGATCATCCCGATCTTCGCCGGCATCGGGAACTACGTCATCCCGCTGATGGTGGGTGCCGCAGACATGGCGTTCCCACGCCTCAACGGGCTCTCCTTCTGGACGCTGGTCGCCGCCTTCCTGACCAGCGTTGCAGCGATCCTCGTCGGGATGTACGAGGCCGGCTGGACGGCGTACGCCCCGCTCTCCACGCAGTCGGAGATCGGGCTGCAGCAGCTGCTCTTTGCGCTGACGGTGCAGTTCGTCGGCGCCTCCTCGATCATGACGGCGGTGAACTTCATCGTGACGATCGTGGGCATGCGCGCCCCGGGCATGACGATGTGGCGGATGCCGCTCTTCGTGTGGGCCAACCTCACCACGAGCTTCCTGGTCGTCCTGGGCACGCCGTTCATCGGTGGGGCGCAGCTGATGGTGCTCACCGACCTCACCATGAACACCCAGTTCTTCAACCCGATCCTCGGCGGCGACCCGCTCGCCTACCAGCACGTCTTCTGGTTCTACTCGCACCCGGCCGTGTACATCATGATGCTGCCCGGTTTCGGGATCGTCAGCGACGTCATCACCACCCATGCGCGCAAGACGATCTTCGGCTACAAGGCGCTGGCCATCTCGACGGTTGCCATCGGCTTCCTCGGGTTTGCCGTGTGGGCGCACCACATGTTCACCAGCGGCATGCCGGACTGGTTCCGGGTGGTGATGATGTTCCTGACCATGCTCATCGCCGTGCCGACCGGCGTGAAGGTGCTCAGCTGGACGGCCACGCTGTGGCAGGGCCGCATCCACATGCGCACCCCGATGCTGTTCGTGCTCGGGTTCCTGTTCATGTTCACCGTCGGGGGCGTCACGGGCATCATGCTCGCCGCGGTTCCGTTCACCATCCACGTCCACGACTCGTACTTCGTGGTGGCCCACTTCCACTACGTGCTCTTTGGCGGCTCGACGATGACGGCGTTCGCCGGGATCTACCACTGGTACCCGAAGATCACCGGGCGGATGTATGACGAGCGCCTGGGGAAGATGCACTTCTGGGGCCTCTTCATCACCCAGAACCTGGTCTTCTTCCCGATGCACTGGACGGGCGTCCAGGGGATGGTCCGCCGCTACGCCGACCACCCGGAGCGCTTCGACACCATCAACATGGTGATGAGCATCGGCGCCATCGTCATGGCGGCCGTGACGCTGATCTTCTTCTACAACATGGTCAACAGCTGGCGTCGCGGTCCGAAGGCCACCGGCAACCCGTGGAACAGCCACACCCTCGAGTGGCAGGTCTCGAGCCCGCCGCCGCTCTTCAACTTCTACGACGTGCCCCGCGTGCTCGACGAGCCCTACCCGTTCGGTGCGGCCGAGCCCGTGCACGGCGTCGTCGCCGAGAAGGGCAAGCGCACCGCCGACCATCCGATCCTCGCCGGCAGCGGCGCAGGCACGAGCCAGGAGCAGCAGGGATGACTGCCACCCCCGTCACGCACGATCCCGCGGACGTCCACCACGACGACCACGACCACCCGCCGCCCTCGCACTCGTCGAGCAGGCACCCGTGGGGCATCATCGGGATCTACACGTTCATCATCTCGGAGATCGCCCTGTTCGGGTCGTTCTTCATGGCCTACTTCATCATCCGGGTCATCGGGGCGGTGGACTACGCCGAGTGGCAGGAGGCCTTCGCGCAGGCCATCCCGCTGGAGATCGCGCTGATCAACACCGCGATCCTGCTCTCGAGCTCGATCTGGATCTGGTTCGCCGAGCGCGGCTTCAAGCAGGGCAACAAGCGAGCGCTCGTCTTCTGGCTGTCGATGACGATCCTCTTTGGCTCGGTGTTCCTGGGCATACAGATCTACGAGTATGCCGAGCTCGTCACCCACAAGGACATCGGTCCGTCGAGCAACGCATTCTCCTCGGTGTTCTTCATGATCACGGGGCTCCACGGCTCCCACGTGCTGGTCGGGCTGATCCTGCTGGGGATGCTGCTCGTCCGCGCCGTGAAGGGCCGCTACGAGCTCGGAACGCATCCGCCGCAGGGGTTCATGGCCTCGGTCATCTACTGGCACTTCGTGGACGTCGTCTGGATCGTCGTGCTGACCACGCTCTACCTGCTCTGAGCAGCCGCCGATGGACGCAGCTGCACCATCGCGCGGCAGGGCACACCCGCTGGTGGTCGTGCTCGCCGCCGCCGGCCTAGCCCTGCTGCTGGCTGCCGCTGGTTCGGTGGTGGCGCGCGAGCTGGGGCTGCGGGTGGCGCATGTGCCGGTCCTCCACGGCGGCACGCCCGGCGACGGCGTCCCGATGCTCCAGCTCTCGGGGCGCTCCGGGATCGAGCCCCCCGTCCCGGCGACCGTCGTCGATGGCGGTGCCGGCACCACGCTGCTGCTGGCCACGTGCGCGGACTGCACCGGGGGAGACGTCTATGGCAGCGTGCTGCAGCGGCTCTCGCCGGCCGTGCTCGAGCACGACGGGATTGCGGTCCACGTGCTGCTGTGGGGCGGTGATCCCGCGGCGTGGGCCCGCGAGTGGCAGCTGGATCCGCGCGTTCGCCTGCACGCGGTCTCGCCCGCGGCAGCTGCCACCCTCGCGACCGACATGATGTTCGAGCCCACCATCGGGCACATGCGCCTGATCGACGGCACCGGCACCTGGCGGGCGAGCTACCCGAGCGCAGGAACCGTGCCGTCGGAGGTCAGTGCCGACCTGCTGGCGGTCGCCGGGGACCGCTGACCCCGGCCCGCCTGCAACGCCGGGCCGGCGCAGCCCCGATCATCAGGTGGACGAGGGATGACCCGGGACGCAGCCGGCATCCTGCATGCATGGACCCCGGGAGGGCCCAGACCGATGTCGATCGCTGCCACGAGCCCCGTGCGCTTCATGCCCTTCAGCGAGGCAGCAGCGCGTCGCCTCGACGGGATCCAGCGGATCGCCGCCCACACGGCCGCTGCGGACGACCAGGTTCGATTCGCCGTGGACGGGCTGGACGTGCGCGCCCTGACCCCGGCGGCAGGGGAGGCGTTCTCGGCGCCGTCCACCCGTGACCTGATCGCCGGTGTCGTCGAGCTGGCAGCCGATGGTCCCGGTCGCCTGCGCACCCTCACCCTTGCCCCCGCCGGTCCCCGGCAGGATGCAGCCATGGCCGCCGACATCCTCGATGGAGGTCCGCGATCCCTGCGCATGGCTGCGCGGGTGCCCATCGTGGGTGACGCCCTGGTCGGGATCGGCAAGCAGCACCTGCGCGGGGTGAGCATCGGGGTCGATGGATCGGTGGTCGGAGGCAGCTCGATGACGCTGCGGCTCGACCGGGTGCTGCCGGCCGTGGACCGTGGAGCCTCGGCAGCCGAGCGCGCCGAGGCCAGGCACCTGATCGGCCACGAGCTCGAGCACGTCCGCCAGGGGGCGATGACGGCAAACCCCACCTGGCTGACCGAGGGCATGGCCGAGGTCGGCGCCGCAATTCCCGACCATGCCGGGCGGGTTGCAGGTCGCTTCGCATCGAGGACGGAGCCGATCATGCGGTTCCACGAGGAGACCGTCGACATGCACGCCTACGGTCGCTTCGCGGAGGCCGCCCTCGGCGTGCTGGAGCTGGGACGCGTGGACCTGGCATCACCCGCTGGCCGGGAGTTCTTCGGGCACGCCCTGCATGGCAGCAACCGCCAGGCGGTTCCGCGCCTGGCATCCCGGGTCGCCGAGGTCCAGGACCTCGGGCCGCGCGAGGAACGCGACCTGCGGCGGATGCTGGGACGCCAGTCGTACGCGTCCTACAACCACCCGCAGGTGCTGGAGCGCTTCGGCATTGGCAGCGAGACCATTCGCCAGGTGCGCGACGGCGTGGCAGCGCGGATGCGCGAGTTCGCCTTCTGACCTGCGTGGCCGAGGGGCCCCGGCTGCTCAGCGGTCGTACTCGCGGACGGTGCGGTAGAGCGTGTCGCGCTGCACCGGCTGCTTGCCGAGGGCCCGGATCGCGTGCACGAAGTCGTCGACGCTGGCACGGAAGGTCGTGCCGGCGCTGGAGACGACGTTCTCCTCGATCATGATCGAGCCCAGGTCATCGGCCCCGAAGTCCAGCGCTGCCTGGCCGACCTTCAGGCCCTGCGTCACCCAGCTCGACTGCACGTGCGGGACGTTGTCCAGGTAGATGCGGCTCACGGCCTGGGTGAGCAGGTAGTCCACCGGGGTCGGGCGATGCGGCAGCTCCGGGGCCAGGGGGACGTCGCCGGACGCGAGGCGCTGCGCAGTCTCGGTCTCGCCCGGCTGGAAGGTCCAGCTGATGAAGGCACGGAAGCCCCCCGTGGCATCCTGGGTCTCGCGGATGCGCTGCATGTGCTCGACCCGCTCGGGCAGCATCTCCACGTGCCCGTACATCATCGAGGCCGAGGTCGACATCCCCAGCCGGTGGGCGTGCTGCATCACGCCGAGCCAGTCATCGGTCTTCGTCTTCTTGGGCGCGAGGATGCGGCGCACGCGCTCGACGAGGATCTCGGCGCCGCCGCCGGGCAGCGAGTCCATGCCGGCATCGCGCAGGGTCGAGAGCACCTCCGGCACGGGCATGCGCGAGCGGCGGGAGATGTGCTGCACCTCCGGCGGGCTCAGCGCGTGCAGGTGGA
>SKUG01000225.1 GCA_007122215.1 Thermoleophilia bacterium
CGAGCTGCTCCTCCATCGCCGAGAAGCGGGTCAGGCGCTCGTTGAGGCGCTCGACCTCCTCCCGCAGCTCGCTGCGCTCGTGCCAGAGGCCGGCGAGGGTCTCGCGGATCTCCTCGACGAAGCGGTCCACGTCAGCCGGTCGGTAGCCGCGCAGCGACCGTCCGAACTCCCGCCGCTCCACCTCGAATGGTGACATCGTCATGGTTGCCTGCCTTGTGGTCGTGGTTGCCGTGGGGGCCGTGCGGCGCCTAGCCGCAGAGGATCCCGCGCACGATGAATATGAGGAAGATTCCGATGATCGGTGAGAGGTCGAGCGCAGCGCCGCCGACCTGGATGGGCTTGACCAGCCCACGGAAGATATCGAGGTAGGGGGCAACGATGCTCTGCATGAACGACTTCAGCGGCTGGATGGGATGGTCGAACGGGAGCTGCAGCCAGCTGAGCACGACCCAGCCGAGGATCATGATCACGTAGATCGTGAGGAAGATGCAGATGAATTCCAGCAGCGGTTCCACCGGTGGCCCGGATCCCTTCACGCGTCGTCGGGCCAATTCAACAGGGTCGGTCGGACACCTGCGGCAGGCACGCCGCCGCCGTACGCGCTGACGGGAGCCCAGGCCCGGGCCGGAGCGGGGTCAGCCGAGCTCGCCGGCCCGGTCACGTGCGGCGACGACTGCGTCGATGATCGCCCCGCGCACCGCTGCGCGTTCCATGTGGGCAAGCCCGGTTGCGGCCGTGCCGCCGGGACTCGTGACCATCCGTCGCAGCGCTCCACAGGAGAGGTCGTCCTCGACGAGCATCCGGGCCGTTCCGACCATGGTCGTGAGGGCCAGCTCCCGTCCGACCTCGGCGCTGAGGCCGGCCACGATCGCGGCGTCCTCGAACGCCTCCACCACCAGCGCGAAGAATGCAGGTCCCGAGCCGCTCAGCGCCGTGGCAGCATCGAAGAGCGGCTCGCGCAGCTCCACGAGCGTCCCGAGCTGGCCGAGGCAGGACAGGGCGGCCTCGGTGAGGTCGGTCCGCACGCGTCCCGTGGCGTAGGTGATGGTCCCGGCCCCGACCTCGACGGGCACGTTGGGCATCAGCCGCAGGACGGGCACGCCATCGTCCAGGAGGTTCTCGAGCGTTGCCGCATGGACGCCAGCTGCGACCGATGCGACGAGCGTGTCGGGGCCGACGTGGTCGCTGACCTGGCGAACGACGTCCTCGACGTCGGTGGGCTTGACGCAGACCACGACGACGTCGGAGCGGTCGACGAGCTCACGGTTGTCGGTGGTGGCGTCGACCCCGTAGGCGTCCGCGAGCGCCCGGGCCCGCCCCGACCCGCGGTCGCTGACGACCATCTGCTCGGTCGCACCGGCTCCCGCCGCGGCCCAGCCCCGCACCATGGCACGGGCCATGTTGCCCGATCCGATCAGGCCGATCCTCGGTGGTGACGCCATGCCCGGAGCCTTCCCGCCATCGACGGCCCCCCAAACGCGCCCCTGCCCGCAGGCGGGGCCGGACCAGCCCCGGATCAGCTCTGGTTGAAGAAGCCACCCTCGGCGAGCGCGGCCCGCTCCTCCGCACTGACCTCCACGTCGGCGGGCGTCAGCAGGAAGACCCGGTCGGCGATCCGCTGCATCTGCCCGTCGAGGCCGTAGGTCAGTCCGCTGGCGAAGTCGATCAGCCGCTTGCTGAGGTCCCCGTCGGTCTGCTGCAGGTTGACGATCACGGGCATGCCCTGCTTGAGGGCGTCGGCGACCTTCTGGGCATCGTTGAAGGTGCGCGGCGGAACGATGCCCACACCGGCCGGTCCCCGCTGGATGTCAGGGGTCCGGGCCTGGGGAGCTCGGCGTCGCGGGGCTGGGGCCTGCTGTGCGGCCCCGGCGCGCGACTCACGCTGGCGGCCGTCGTCATGACCTGCCTGGACGCGTGGGACGTCGTCCATGTCATCGTCGACGATGCCGAAGTAGACAAGCATCCGATCCCACATGCTGCGTGCTCCCATCAGGTCCTCCTGGCCCGTGTGCCGGCCCCGGGACGCGCCTCACGCAGGCCCGGCTCCGGGAAGTGTATACAGGCCCGTGCCGATGCGAACGCAGGTCGCGCCCTCCCGCGCAGCCGCGAACCAGTCCTGGGAGGTGCCCATCGAGAGCTCGTCGAGCGGGTGCGGACTGCCGCCGGCCTGGAGCTCGTCACGCAGCTCACGCAGGCGGGCGAACGCGGGTCGGCTCGACTCCGGGTCCGTCGTGGCTGCCGGCATCGTCATCAACCCGTCGATGCGGATGGCCGGCGGGAGCTCCTCGAGGAAGCCCGCGAGGCCGCTGGAGGGAACCCCCGCCTTGGCCGGGTCGCCGTCGACGTTGACCTGGACGAGCAGCGAGCACTCCGCCACCTGCTGGTCGCCTGCGTCGATCGCCCGGGCCAGGCGACGGGCGGCGCTGGTGGAGGCCAGGGAGTGGATGCGGGCAGCAGCGTGGCTGGTCGCGACGGCCTGCCGGGACTGGAGGCGGCCGACCATCTCCCAGCATGCGCCATCGAGCCCGTCGATGCCGGTGGCGCGACGCGTGAGCTGTTCGACGCGGGCCTCTCCGAAGTGGCGCAGGCCTGCTGCGTACAGCACGGGAATCGCGTCGTCGTGCAGGTACTTGGTGATGGCGATGATCGTTGCCGGGGGGGTGCCCGCCTCGCGGGCGGCGGCGGCCAGGCCATCCCGCACGGCGCGCACGCGGGCAGCGACCACTGCGGGGTCTGCTCGTCGGCCGGGTGTCGGGGAGGCGTGTACCATGGCGTGCATGCCGGTGGTCGAAATGTATACGACGACGTTCTGTCCGTGGTGCGTGCGTGCCCTGCGGCTGCTCGCCGCCCGCGGCGTCGCCGCCGACGAGGTCGAGCAGGTGAACGTCGATGCAGACCGGTCTGCGATGGTCGAGCGCACCGGGCGCCGCACGGTCCCGCAGCTCTTCATCGGCGGCGTCCACGTCGGCGGTTTCGACGACCTGGCCGCACTCGACGCCGAGGGCGAGCTGGAGCCCCTGATCGAGGCAGCGCGAGCCCAGGCAGGCGAGCCGCCGGCAGGATGAGGCGGCTGGGCCGTCGAAGGGGTTCGGCATGATCCAGCTGGGCCACATGGCGACGGGCATCCTCGCCTCCCGACACGTCTCGTCCCCGGTCGCCGCCGCGCTCTCGGGCGTGGTCATGCACGGCATGATGGACGTCGCTCCCCACGGGGAGATCAACGACAGGGGATGGGAGGTTGCCTCGGTCGCACTGGCCGTGCCGATTCTGGCCATGGCGTGGGGGTGGCGCTCCCCCGTCGTCTGGGGGGCGATCGGCGGGGTGCTTCCCGACGCCGAGCACCTGCTTCCCGCGAAGGTCCGTGACCGCGGCCCGCTGTTTCCCACGCACCGGATCGACGCGCTGCACAGCTCCGACACGCGACTTGCCATCCCGGCGTGGGCGCAGGTGGCGCTGGGTGGTGCGGTGATCGGCTGGTTCACGGCCCGCGGGTGGCGACGTCGCTCCCGCGGGGCGTAGGGGCGCCACGGTCCCACACGCGGTTCCCGCCGGGCTCAGAGCCGGTGGCGGGGCAGCGAGTGGCGGGGCAGGACCCCGAAGCGCACGATGTCCGTGCCGTTGAAGCCGAGGTAGGTCCGCACGCGACCGGTGAGGTCGAGGTGCGCGCCCGAGAAGGGGCCGCGGTCGAGCACGGGGACGGCGACCTGGCGCCCGCGGTAGGAGACGGCCACCATGGTTCCGCAGGGCAGGCTCGGGTGGGCGATCCCCCAGGTCTCGACATCCAGCCGGGTCCCACAGGCCGTCCGGCGTCCGTAGAAGCCCGGACCGTACCAGGTGGCCCTCCGTTCGCCGTGCCACCGTACCCTGCGGGTTGGCAGGTGCCCCCCGGCATGCGGGGTGAAGATCAGGGCTCCGCGGCGGGCAGCGCGCTGGCGGATCGGACGGCAGCGGGCAGCAAGCCGCTGTGGCATCCGGGCCAGCTGGCCGGGCGTGTAGCGGACACACCAGGTCGACCAGGGGTTGCCGGTCGCGCCGTGCTGGCGGGCGTCGGCTGCGGGCGCCGTGCCGGCAAGCCCGAGGAGCACCGCCAGGAGCGTGGCCATTCCCAGCCATGCTGCCAGCGGGTGGAAGGAGGCACGGGGTCGTGCTGGTCCGGTATCGATCTGCATGCGTGGTCCTCCGATGGAATGGTGGATGGGGTGCACGCACACGCCCGGCCCCGGACGCTGCTGCGGTCCGTGTCGTGTGAGGGGGTCAACGTCGTCTGCGTGCGGGCAGCGGGCTGCAGGAGCAGCCGGCCCTCGCCGCACGCGTCGCGATGGCCGGGGTCCGGCTGGCGCGCGCGTGCGGGGCTCGCTGGTGTCGTTGTCGGCTCGTGCGACCCGGGCCCGCTGCGATGGCACTCCACCGGCATCCGGACGGGCCCGCCTGGGGTGCCCTGCAGGGCCACCCGCGGTCGCGTGCTGCGTCGTGGGTCGTCCTCGTCTCGCTCCGCCATGCCAGCCGCGGCATGGCCGTCTGCCCCCGGTGTCGGGACGAGCCCCGCGCTTGTTGCATCAGTCCTGCAGGTGGCGCCTGCCGGCTCCCGGAGCTCCAGGGCTCGCGCCACGGCGCTGGCACGCCGGGCACCACACCGTGGTGCGGCCGGCAATCGTGCCCGAGGCCATCGGCGATCCGCAGGCCAGGCAGCCCAGCCCCGCCCGTCCATAGGCCCGGAAGGCGTCCTGCATGCCGCCCTCGCTGCCATCGGGGCGGGAGTAGTCGCGCAGCGTCGACCCGCCGCGCACGATGCCCTCCGCGAGCACGCTCCGCACTGCCCGGTGCAGGCGGTCCGACTCCGCACGGCCCAGCGAACGGGCGATCCGCCCCGGTCGGATCCCCGCAGTGAACAGGGCCTCGTCGGCATAGATGTTGCCCACGCCGGCAACCACGCGCTGGTCGAGCAGGACGGCCTTGATCGGGGCCGAGCGTCGGCGCAGCGACCGCCACAGGCCGTCTGCGGTGAAGGCCCCGGCATCGAGCGGCTCGGGGCCGAGCCGCCGATCGATCGGCCCCAGCACCTCGTGGACCGATCCGACCTCGAGGGTCCCGAAGCGGCGGACGTCGCGGTAGCGGACGATCGTGCCGTCGTCGAGCTCGAGGCGTGCGCGGGTGTGGGGGTCGGGACGCTCGTCGAGCAGCAGCGCGCCGGTCATGCGCAGGTGCAGGACCGCGACCGTGTCATCGTCCAGGTGCCAGGTGAGGTACTTCCCGCGACGGCCGAGGCGCTCGATCCGATGCCCCTCGAGCAGCCCGGCTGCGAGGGAGGGGTGGAGCGGGCGCACGAGGCGGGGGTCGTAGACCGCTGCAACGGCGATCCGACGGCCCACCAGTGCCGGCAGCAGCGCGCGGCGGATGGTCTCGACCTCGGGCAGCTCGGGCATCGGATCCCGATCAGCCGCGGCACTCGATGACGACCGACCGGTCGAACGGCACGGCGTCCGCGTCGTGGTCGATCTCGAGGTGGCCGAGGATCGAGTCGGCCGCACGCTGGGCGGCCAGCTCCGAGCGCGCGTGCACGGTCATGACGAGCTCGTCGTCGGCAACCTGCTCGCCCACCTGGCGATGCAGCTCGACCCCGACGGCATGGTCCACGCGGTCCTCGGTGGTCTGCCGACCCGCACCGAGGTCCGCGGCTGCGCGCCCGACTGCCAGCGCATCCAGGCGCGTGATCACCCCGCCGTAGGGAATGGTCACGTCCAGCTGCACCGGAGCCTCGGGCAGCGGCGCATCGGGATCCCCGCCCTGGGCGCGGATCCACGCGTCGAACCTCTCCCGCGCGGTGCCGCTGCGGATCGCCGTCCCTGCAAGCTCCCGCCCCTTCGCCGGCTCGATGTCGAGGTCGCTCAGCGACAGGAGCAGCCCTGCCGCGGTGATCACCAGCTCGAGCAGGTCGGGAGCGTGACGCCCCTCCAGCAGGTCCCGGACCTCCCGGATCTCGAGCGCGTTACCCACGGTCCGACCCAGCGGGGCGGACATGTCGGTGACCATGGCCCGGACCTCGCGGCCAGCGCCCTGGCCGATGGCGATCATGGTGTCGGCCAGCTCGCGGGCGTCGTTCATGGACTTCATGAAGGCACCGCTGCCCACCTTGACGTCCAGCACGATGGCGTCGGCACCTGCAGCGAGCTTCTTGCTCATGATCGATGCCGCGATCAGCGGGATCGACTCCACCGTGGCGGTGACGTCACGCAGCGCGTACAGCTTGCGGTCGGCCGGGACGCACTCGCCGCTCTGGCCGATGATCGCAACGCCCACGCTGCGTACCTGGTCGATGAAGCGGTCGTAGCCCATCTCGATGGTGAACCCGGGTATGGACTCCAGCTTGTCGAGGGTGCCGCCGGTGTGGCCGAGGCCCCGTCCGCTCATCTTCGCGAACGGGACCCCGCAGGCCGCAACGATCGGTGCCAGCGCAATGCTGACCTTGTCGCCGACGCCGCCCGTCGAGTGCTTGTCCACGATCCTGTGGCCGATCGCGCGCAGGTCGAAGCGGTCTCCGCTGCGGACCATCGCCTCGGTCAGCGCGAGCGTCTCCTGCGCGTCCAGCCCGCGGAACACCACGGCCATGGCGAAGGCGCTCATCTGGTAGTCCGGCACGCGCCCGTCGACGTAGCGAGCGACCAGCTCGGCGATGCCTGCCGGGTCGATCGCCTCCCCGCGTCGCTTGGCGTCGATCAGGCGCACGACGTCGAAGGTCCGGGTGGTCACCGTGGGCTCCCCGCCACCTGGCCGTCGAGCAGGGATGTCCCGGGCAGCGTCGGGTCCGGGGTCACCCCCAGCCAGGCGCACATGGTCGCCCCGACGTCGCTGAAGTACCCCTGGTGGTGCCCCTCAAGCGCCGGACTGCCTGGGGTCCAGGCCAGCAGCGGGACCTGTTCCCGGGTGTGGTCCGATCCGCGGTAGGTCGGGTCGCAGCCGTGATCGGCGGTGACGAGCAGCAGGTCCCCGTCACGCAGCGCTGCCTGGAGCTCGGGCAGCCGCCGGTCGAATCCCTGCAGGCATGCGTGGAATCCCTCGGGGTCCCGGCGGTGTCCGTAGGTCTGGTCGGTCTCCACCAGGTTGGTGAAGACGATCGAGCCCGGACGGGTCCGTGCAAGCTCGATCGTCGTGGTCATCCCTGCCTCGTTGGAGGAGGCCGGATGCTCCTCGTCGATGCCGACCCCGGCGAAGACCTGGTGGATCTTGCCCACCCCCAGGACGTGGATGCCGGCACGCTGGGCATCGAGCAGGTAGCTGGGACCGGGCGGCTCGAGCGAGAAGTCCCGCCGGCCGCCGGTTCGCTGGAAGCTGCCCGGGGCCCCGACGAACGGCCGTGCGATCACCCGCCCGACGCCGTGCTCGCCCACGAGCATGGCGCGTGCTGCCTCGCATGCGGCATGCAGCTCCGGGAGCGGCACCACGTCCTCGTGTGCGGCCACCTGGAACACGCTGTCGGCCGAGGTGTAGACGATCAGGCTGCCGGTATCGACGTGCTCCTCCCCCAGGCGGTCGATGATCTCCGTGCCCGAGGCTGCCACGTTCCCGATCACGCCCCGACCGGTGGCAGCGCTGAACCGCGCGAGCAGCTCCTCGGGGAACCCGTTCGGATAAGTGGGGAATGGCTGCTCGGTCACGATGCCCATGAGCTCCCAGTGACCGGTGGTGGTGTCCTTGCCCTGGGAGCGCTCGACGAGCCGTCCCGTGAGTGCCGGGGCGTCCGGGCGGGGCGCCACGCCCTCGAGGTCGGTGACGTTGCCAAGGCCGAGCGCACCCAGGTTGGGCAGGTCGAGACCCCCCACCGCGCGGCTGAGGTTTCCCAGCGTGTTGGCACCGGAATCACCGAACGCAGCGGCATCCGGCGCATCACCGGCCCCGACCGCATCCAGCACGATGACGACGACGGTTCGTTCCATGCAGGCAAGTGTACCGGAGCACGCGTTCCCGTTGGCTGCCCGTCGACTTCCTGACGGAGGTGTTGACGGATCCACGCTTCGGGCGTACACAGGGTGTGTGGGGCAGCATCGCCCCGGAGGGATGGAGTCTTCCCGAGACAGGTCGCAGGATGCGACCGGCCAGGGCTACGAGGCCTCCTCCTCCCGGGATGGATCTGCAAGGACAGCCCGCCACGACGGCGGGCGAACATGGGACGAGGAGCAAGGACATGGCCATTGACGGAATCGGAAACCTGCCACTGCCGCCCGGGGCAGGTGCGGCACCGCCACCCGAGGGACTCGACGTTGCGCCGCCGGACGCACCGGTGACCACCACCGACGCACCGACGACCGCGGCCCCGGTCACGACGACCGCAGCCGACCAGGCATCCGAGGGTGCCAGCGAGGCAGCTGCGACGACGACCGGCAACGGCGGCGGCGGGGCAACCCAGGCTGCCGAGGGCGTTGCCACGATGATGGAGCAGCTGGTGCCGATCCTGACCCAGCTGATCGAGGTGCTCAAGGCCCTGATCGACGCGCTGATGGCGAGCATCAGTGGTGGTGGCGGCCTGGACAAGGGCATCGACGACGGCAAGGACGTCGGCCAGGTCGACTCCGAGAAGGGCGACCCCGTGCAGCAGGACCCCAAGCAGGGTGAGGTCGACTCCGAGAAGGGCGACCCCGTGCAGCAGGACCCCA
>SKUG01000002.1 GCA_007122215.1 Thermoleophilia bacterium
GCCCACGACTACTTCAGCCACACCGATCGCCTTGGCCGCAGCCCGTTCGACCGGATCGCCGCCTTCAACTACCCGACGAGTAACACGTGGCGCGGCGAGAACCTCGCCGCCGGCAATGCAGGTGCGCAGCCCACGTTCACCCAGTGGCTCAACTCGCCCGGCCACAACGCGAACATGCTGCACCGCGAGTTCCGGGCCATCGGCGTCGCCCGGGTCTACGATGCATCCTCGACCTACGGCTGGTACTGGACCACCACCTTCGGCTCCCGGCTGGTCCAGCCTGCCAACCGCCAGCAGGGCGGGTTCGCGGCAGCGCGGGCGCGCTTCACCCCTGCCCAGCGCCGACAGATCATGCGCACCTCGCGCGGCTGCCACCGCCTGCAGCAGCGCCGCGGCCGCATGAACCGCCGCGTCTACCAGCAGACCTTCCGCCGTCACCAGTGTGGGCGCTTCCTGCGCCTGGGCCGCCAGCTCGGCTACATCCCCCGCTGACACCCGCGCGGTCGGCTGCGCTGCGGATCCCTGCCGCTGCCAACCTCCCACTGCGGCCTGCATGCGTGATCTCGACCGGCATGGGGTATGGCCCCGATGACGGTCGGCGCGACGGGTCGACCACCATCACGGTCACGCGCTCGCGCGCGACCTGTCCTCCGGGAGCTGGACCATGCGCAACCTGTACCTCGTATTCATCGGCGTCCTCGGCCTGTCCGTGCTGGCCGGATGTGGTGCCTACGGAACGGTCGACACCGGCGTTGCCGGAGGCGGCGGCACGATCGACGTCAAGTCCATGCGCGCGGTCGACACCGACTTCGTCGGCCAGGACCTTCCCGACGAGGTCGCCGAGCGGGCCGGCTGTCGCGAGCCCGAGGCCGTTCGTTTTGGGAACCTCGAGCATCACGGAGCCGAGCACGTCGACGAGGACGTCGACTACGAGGACAACCCGCCTGCCTCCGGGCCGCACGATCCGGTGGCGCTCGACTGGGGGGTCTACGAGGATGAGCAGCCCACCGAGCGCTGGGTCCACAACCTCGAGCACGGCCACGTCGTGATCGCGCACAAGGGGCTCAGCGAGGCCCAGCTCGGCGAGGTCCTCGACATCCGTGCGCGCGCGCCCTGGCACATCGTGGTGCTGCCCCGCGAGGCGAACGATGACGATGGCGTGTGGCTGCTGGCATGGGACGCGCGGCTCTACTGCGAGCGGCCCGATGCCGAGGCCTTCCAGTGGTTCGTCGACAACTTCCGGGACCGTGGACCGGAGCTGATCATGTCCGCGCCGCCGCGCGACCCCGAGGAGATCGAGCAGCTCGTCCAGGATGCCAGCGCCTGAGCGGCCGGTCGCTGCCCGATGCGGCCGCCCGCCCCGGCCAACCTGCCCACCTTCCCGGCAGACCGCAGCGCCGGGCAGGTGTCGCTGCCATAATCGACGCCAATCACGGCAATCGGCAGGAAAGCGGCGGACATGCCCGGCTCGGACTCCATCTTCACGCAGGCCATCGAGGACCACCTCGCGCTCAAGAAGCAGAACGCATCGCTCGAACCGACGATGCCCATCGAGCGCTACCACGAGAAGGTCGGTGATCCGCTGGACCGCTATCCCGGCGGGACCGTGGCCGCCGGGACGGTCGCCGACGAGCCGATCGAGGTGGACGTGGACGAGCCCGCCAGCGGGGACGAGCCCGACGATGACGACGGCAGCCTCGAGGCCGTCGCGGCAGACGACGAGATCGCGCCGCTGGGCGGCATGGCGCCCTCCCTGTCGCTGGTCGACGACCTCGACCGCAACAACGCGCTCAACGACACCGAGGCCGCGGCGGCCAACCTCGCGGCGCGAACCGGCGGACCCGAGGTCCTCGACGAGCTGCCCAGCGAAGGCCAGGTCGTTCGCTTCCCCGGCGGTGCCGGCCCACGAGAGCAGGCCGCACCCGCGCCTGACGAGGCTGTTCCGGGCAGCAGCGATGGCGACCTCGATGCTGGCGACCAGACACAGTTCCTGCCGTCCCTGGGCATCGAGGACGTGATCCCGCCGGCTGCAGCCGGGGAGCCCGTCGACCCGCCTGCCGCTGCTGACGACGCCCACGACGAGGTGATCGTTATCGACAGCGAGTCGCCAACGCCGCCCGAGCGGGCAGATGCGGGAGATCCGGAGCGCGCGCGCAAGCGGCGCTGGTTCGGCCTCGGTGGCCGCCGCAAGCAGGAGGCAGCCACCGGCCCGGTCGAGGAGGGCGGCTGGTTCTCCGACACCCCGCGCCAGTTCTCCTGGGACGATTGACGCGCAGCGCCGCGTCCGCGCTAGAATGGGCGCACACAACCTGGGGCTGTAGCTCAGTTGGGAGAGCGCGTGCTTTGCAAGCATGAGGTCGTCGGTTCGATCCCGTCCAGCTCCACTTCTCCCGGTTCGTGCCGCCCCTGCCGCGGTGTCGACTCGCTCGTGGCCTGCCGTGACGCCCGCTCCGTGGTGCCGAAAGCCTCGGCTCGACGCCCCTCCAGCAGGTAGACTCGGGCCCTCGCAGGCAGTGCAGCGTCCTGCGGGCCTCGGGTGCCGCCCTGTCGGATCCGGCTGGCTGGTCCCGAGGAGCCCCAGACCGAAAGGACCCGCACCATGCCCAGCCCCAGCTCGACCCTCCGCCAGTCGGCGCCCACCGAGCACGCGGACCTCGTCGCCTGGGTCGAGGAGGTGGCAGCGCTGACCCGTCCGGACGGCATCGCCTGGTGTGACGGCTCGGCCGGGGAGTTCGACCGCCTCGCGGCGCAGCTCGTGGAGGCAGGCACCCTGCGCCCGCTCGATCCGGACAAGCGTCCGGGCAGCTACCTCGCGCTCAGCGATCCCTCCGACGTTGCCCGCGTCGAGAAGCAGACCTACATCTGCTCGCGCGACGAGCGCGATGCCGGCCCAACCAACAACTGGCGCGACCCCGCCGAGATGCGCGCCACCCTCGAGCCGCTCTTTGCAGGATCGATGCGTGGGCGCACGATGTACGTCGTCCCCTTCGTGATGGGGCCGCTCGGCTCGGACAAGGGCTACGTCGGCGTGCAGCTCACCGACTCCCCCTACGTCGTGCTCTCGATGCGGATCATGACCCGCATGGGCACCCCTGCGCTGGAGCAGCTCGGCGCCGACGGGCGCTTCGTGCCCTGCGTGCACAGCGTCGGAGCCCCCCTCGAGCCCGGGCAGGCGGACGTGGCCTGGCCCTGCAACGACACCAAGTACATCGTCCACTACCCCGAGACCCGCGAGATCTGGAGCTACGGCTCGGGCTACGGCGGCAACGCCCTGCTCGGCAAGAAGTGCCTGGCGCTGCGCATCGCCTCGGTGATCGGCCGCGACGAGGGCTGGCTCGCCGAGCACATGCTGATCATCCGCCTGGCCTCACCCCAGGGGGTCGTGCGGCACGTTGCCGCGGCCTTCCCGAGCATGTGCGGCAAGACCAACCTCGCCATGCTCGAGCCGACCCTGCCGGGCTGGACGGTGGAGACCATCGGTGACGACATCGCCTGGATGAAGTTCGACGAGCAGGGGCGCCTGCGGGCGATCAACCCCGAGGCCGGCTTCTTTGGCGTGGCCCCCGGCACCAACGAGGACTCGAACGCAACCGCGATGCGGACGATCTCCCACGACACCGTCTTCACCAACTGCGCCTACGCCGATGGTGACGTGTGGTGGGAGGACATGACCGACGCCGTGCCCGCCGAGGTCACCGACTGGCAGGGGCGCCCGTGGGCGCCCGGGGCCGAGACCCCTGCCGCGCACCCCAACGCGCGCTTTGCCGTTGCCGCAGCCCAGTGTCCGACCATGGCAGACAGCTGGGAGGACCCTGCCGGCGTCGTGATCGATGCCATCGTCATGGGAGGTCGTCGGGCGTCGGTGGTGCCACTGGTACGTGAGGCGCTCGACTGGGAGCACGGCGTCTTCCTCGGTGCCACCATGAGCAGCGAGCAGACGGCCGCGGCCGAGGGTGCCGTGGGAAGCCTGCGCTTCGATCCCTTCGCGATGCTGCCCTTCTGCGGGTACCACATCGGTGACTACTTCGGACACTGGCTCTCGATGGCCACCCGCGACGGGGTCACCCTGCCACGGATCTTCTACGTCAACTGGTTCCGCAAGGACGCCGAGGGGCGCTACATGTGGCCCGGGTTTGGCGACAACGTCCGCGTGCTCGAGTGGATCGTTCGGCGAACCGCAGGTGACGTCGACGCGACCGAGACCCCCATCGGCTACCTGCCCGCAGCAGGCGACCTCGACCTCGGCGGCCTCGACCTCGACCAGGGCACCGTCGACGAGCTGCTTGCCTTCGACCCGGAAGCGCTCGCGCAGGAGCTCCCGCAGGTCCGGGCTCACCTCGAGGGCATCGACCACCTGCCGCCGGCCATCATGCGCCAGCTCGAGGTGCTCGAGGAGGCCGTGGCTGCGGCCCGTTAGCCAGGGCCCGACGGTACAAGGCGGCCACCTGCGGGTACATACCGTGCCATCCGGGATGCGCGTGGGGCCCAGGTAGCACGGGAGCCAGTACCCTCCCGGGGCCATGCCCGAGACCGTCATGACCGAACCCGTCGAGACACCAGCAGGCGACGCTGCTGCCGCGGCGTCCGCATCGCCATGGGCGATGGCTCGGTCCCTGCCTGCACGCTTCGCGGCGCAGTTCAGCGAGCGGGTCTGGTTTGGCGCGGTCGTGATCGCAGCCGTGTTTGCGACCATCACCTTCGTCGCAGCCGGCATCGTGGGCATGCCCGTCCGCGATCCTGAACAGCGCTACGGCCTGGCATTTGCCTCGGCCCTGCTGGTCATCGCCCTCGCCATCGACGTGGCCGTGCGGGTCGTCAACCGCACCCTCACCTCCGAGCTTCGCTGGCGTGAGGCCTTCCGCCAGGTTCGGTACGAGCGCCTGCAGTGGCGACGCTATGGCATCGCCCTGATCGGTTTCGCGTCGTTCCACGTCATCTACATCTGCTACCGAAACCTCAAGAGCTACCTCTACTTCTTCCGGGGCGACGTCAACTACGATGCGTGGCTCGACGAGGTCGACCGCTGGCTCTTCTTCGGCGCGCAGCCGGGGGAGCTCATGCACTCGATCCTCGGGACGGGCCTCTGGGCGCACCTGCTGGACTCGGTCTACCTGGTCTTCCTGCCGTTCGTGCCGATCTCCGTGGCGATCGCCCTGATGTGGGGCCCCTCGCTGCGCCAGGGCTTCTGGTACGTCAACGCGCTCAGCCTCAACTGGATATTCGGCACGGCGAGCTACTACATCTTCCCGGCGCTCGGGCCGATCTATGCCTACAGCGAGATCTTCGACCACCTGCCCCACACCGGTGTCGCGCGGCTGCAGGGGTGGCTGGAGTCGCACCGCCTCGACCTGATCGCCGACCCCATCGGCACCGACCGGATCATGAGCATCGCCGCGTTTGCAAGCCTGCACACCTCGATCGTCTTCACGGCATTCCTCGTGCTGGCGCTCCTCGGGTACCGGCGCCTGACGCGGATCGCGTTCGTCTTCTTCGTGTTGACGGTGATGTCCACCATCTACTTCGGCTGGCACTACGTCCTCGATGACGTGGCGGGGGTCATCGTTGGAGGGCTCGCGGTGCTCGTGGCAGCCTGGATCACCGGCGTTGACCGGGAGCGCCTCACCTCCTGGCGCGCCGAGTTGCGCGCGCGCGAACGCGACGCTTCCGGCCAGGAGCCTGCCTAGGTCGGGCAGGGGGCCTGACCCATCCGGGACACCGCACCCGGAGGGGTGCCCCACCGTGGTGGAAAGGAGAGTATCATCGTGCACGCTGAGGCCGTTCCGGCCCGGCAGGGACCCGAACCGATGGGGATGGCGCAGGATCGTGACCGACGGATCCACCGCAACCTATGCACCACCTGGCTGCAGCCTCTGCGATCGCACGATGCTCGCCGGCGAGTCCGTCCGCACCTACGAGGACGACCGTGGCCGCGCCTTCACCGTCTGTGAGCTCTGCTCGGGGCCTGCGCTGCGGGCCGGGCTGTCCCCGGCGGCAGACCAGCCGCCAGCCCTGCGCGTGCGGGCAGCAGGCAGCGTACGACACGCGGTGACCATGGGGCGAGACGAGGCTTCCGGCGATCGTGCCGAGGAGGTCCGGGACGGTGAGGCTGCGACACCCGCAGGGGATCACCGATCCAGCTCGGATGACGAGGATGTCGACACCGCGGCTCCGGAGGCCGCAGCGAAGCCCCACGCGCGACCTGCGCCAGACGGGCTCGTTGGCCCTCCGGTACCCGTGCATGGTCGTGAGGGCGAGCTCGTGGAGATCGTCCAGCGCCAGGAGCGCGAGCTGCAGCGCCTGCGCAGCGAGCTCGACGCGGTCCCGCGACTCGACCACCAGCAGTCCATCGAACGCCTCACCCGCCAGCTGGGTGAGCTTCGTGATCGCCTGCGGGCCCAGGACGCGACCATCCAGCGCCTGCAGTATGCGCGGGTCGCCGAGACCCGGCCGCGGCAGATGAAGCAGGCCGCGCTCGACGCGTTCAACATCTCCGAGCATGCCGAGCGGATGGCGCGGATCGCGCGGACCCTCGGGGACCCGGTCGTGCGCGTCACCGACCACGGGCCCCAGCTGCCGCGGCGCGTCACGGTGCTGATGGTCTGGGACATCGCCTGGTACGAGTACTGCGTCAAGCTCGACCTTGGCCGTGCCGAGGCCAGCGTCCACGAGACCGGCCAGGGTGGGGACCCCACCGAGCACGACCATCACCGCATCCGCTCTAACGCCGCGTGGCGCGGGACGGGACTCGCGCTGCTCCGCTAGGGGGCACGGGCAGGACCTCCAGGGCATGGGGCCCGTGCACTGGTGACGGGGAGTCGCGCGAGCGCTCGCAGCCGACGCGTCCACGTCCATGACCGGCCCAGGCAGTCCCGTGGCCCGAGGCCTTCCCTGCTGGAGTTGGTGTCGAGCGGTGGCCTCAGCCCTTGCGGCTGGACTGCAGCGCGATCGGCTGGTGCTGCCAGGCGGTGCGGGAGCGACCGGTGTAGACGTCGGCGATCGGGCGCACGCTCTTGATCCGCTCGAGGGCGACTGCCTCGGCAGCGCGGTAGGGCGGGATCTGCTCGTGGCGGGCGAGCTCGAGGATCTTGGTGAGCGCGTTGTAGATGCGCCCCACCCGCTTGCGGGCACGCTCGGCGTTGTAGCCGCCCAGCTCCTCGGAGACGTTGATCAGGCCACCTGCGTTGATCACGTAGTCGGGGGCGTAGAGGACGTCCCGGCGGTGCAGCTCCTCGCCCATCTCGTCGTTGAGCAGCACGTTGTTCGCCGCGCCGGCGACGATCTGGCAGCCCAGGCGGTCGATGGTCTCGGGGTTGATCACGCCACCGAGCGCGCAGGGCGTGAAGATGTCCGCATCGACGTCGTAGATCTCGTCGGGGGCCACGAGGCTCGCGCCGGTTCGCTGGGCCACCTCGCGGGCGCCGTCCATGTTGATGTCGGTGACCGTCAGCTCGACGCCGGCCTCGGCCAGCAGGTCGGCGAGGTGCCCGCCGACATGCCCGGTGCCCTGCAGCGCCACCTTGCGCCCCTGCAGGCTGTCGGTGCCGTGCACCTGGCGCACGCATGCCCGGATGCCCTGGTAGACGCCGTAGGCGGTCATCGGGGAGGGATCCCCACTGCCGCCGGCCACGAAGTCGACGCCCGTGACGTACGGGGTCTCCATCGCGATGTACTCCATGTCCTCGGTCGCGGTGCCCACGTCCTCGGCGGCGATGTAGCGGCCGTTGAGGGTGTCGACGAAGCGGCCGAGGGCACGGAAGAGCATCTCGGTCTTGTCGGTCCGCGGGTCGCCGATCACGACGGTCTTGCCGCCGCCCAGGTTGAGCCCGGCAACGGCGGCCTTGAAGGTCATTGCCCGGGCGAGGCGCATCGCGTCGACGATAGCCTCCTGCTCGGTCTCGTAGGGCCACATGCGGATTCCGCCGAGCGCCGGGCCCAGGGTCGTGTTGTGGACGCAGATGACGGCCTTGAGCCCGGTGTAGGGCTCATGGCACATGACGATCTGCTCGTACTGGTACTCGCTCATCAGGCCGAAGAGGTCCAGCCCTGCGCTCTCTGCGGCACGCTTGAGCTTGTCGGTCGAGGTCGTCATGGTGGTCATTGACCCTCCGCTGAGGTGTGGGGCACGGGCGCGTCACCGGGGCCAATGGCGGCGGCGACCGCTCGATGCTACCAGCTGCCGGCTCACCCCGGCCCCGCTGCCGGTATCCTGCCCGCCATGGCACGACGCGCGGCACCCGTGAGACCAGGCGACCTGGTGGAGATCGACATCGCATCCCTGGAGCCGCGCGGCAGCGGGGTCGGGCGGATCGACGGCTTCGTTGCATTCGTGCGGCGCGGGCTGCCCGGTGATCGGGTGCGCGCGCGCATCGGGCGCGTGCACC
>SKUG01000033.1 GCA_007122215.1 Thermoleophilia bacterium
GCCATCGACGAGTACGAGCCGCTGGCGCTGGGCCTGGTCGGGGCCGAGGGCTGGCTGATCGCCCGCGACGGGCGCGTGCTGGCCCGGGCCGAGCTCGGGGCATGGTCGGAGCAGGTCCCGGTCGTGCGCCTGCAGCGGCGCTCGGTCCGCGCCGGCGACCGGGTGGGGGACGAGCCCGGCCTGCGCCTGCTGCGAGCGGTGCCACGGACCTTCCCGGCAACGATCGAGCAGGTCGAGCAGATCGACGCCGGGCTGGCAGCGACCATGCGCGGAGGCGGCCGGATCATCCTGGGCAGGCCGAGCGACCTGCAGCTCAAGCTGGAGGTTGCCGAACGGATGCTGCAGGTGCGTGAGGACGCTCCCTTTGCCAGCCACTCCTACATCGACGTATCCGTTCCGGCCCGGCCGGCAATCCGGTCGTGATGTCCGGGCCGAACCGGTAGGTTCCACTCCATCGACCAGCGCGACAAGGCATGGTGTCAGGCAGATGAATGACAGGGACAGCTATCTCGCCCGGATCAAGGTGGTGGGCGTCGGTGGCGGCGGCACCAACGCCGTCAACCGGATGATCGAGTCAGGCCTCCGTGGCGTCGGCTTCATCGCCGTCAACACCGATGCCCAGGCGCTGCTGATGTGCGACGCGCAGACCAAGATCCACATCGGATCGAAGCTCACCCGGGGCCTCGGGGCCGGGGCTGACCCGAGCATCGGCCAGGAAGCCGCCATGGAGAGCCGGGACGAGCTCAAGGAGGCCATCAAGGGCGCCGACATGGTGTTCGTCACCGCCGGCGAGGGAGGTGGCACGGGAACCGGTGCGGCCCCGGTCATCGCCGAGATCGCGCGTGAGCTCGGTGCCCTCACGGTGGGCGTCGTGACGCGCCCCTTCTCCTTCGAGGGCAACAAGCGGGCAGGCTCGGCGGAGAAGGGCATCAAGGCCCTCGCCGACAAGGTCGACACCCTGATCGTGATCCCCAACGACAAGCTGCTGCAGGTCGTCGAGAAGCGCACGAGCATCGTCGATGCCTTCCGCGTCGCCGACGACGTGCTGCGCCAGGGCGTCCAGGGCATCACCGACCTGATCACCGTTCCGGGGCTGATCAACCTCGACTTCGCCGACGTGCGAACCATCATGTCCGATGCAGGCTCGGCGCTGATGGGGATCGGCACCGCTGCCGCCGACAACCGTGCTGCCGAGGCGGCCAAGGCCGCGATCTCCTCGCCGCTGCTCGAGTCCAACGTCGAGGGCGCCACGGGCATCCTGCTGAACATCACCGGTGGCCCCGACCTCGGCCTGTTCGAGGTGAACGAGGCAGCAGAGATCATCTCCAGCGCGGCCGACTCCAGCGCGAACATCATCTTCGGTGCGGTCATCGACGAGGACATGGGCGACGAGGTGCGCGTCACCGTGGTCGCCACCGGCTTCGATCGTCGGGGCGGGACCCGGCCAGCAGCCGCCATGGCTGGCCGGCCCGTCGAGCCGGCCACCAGCCGGCGCCTCGACGAGCCCCGGCATGGGCACGGGGGACAGGACCCGGACCTCGACGTGCCCTCGTTCCTGCGCGATGGCGACTGAGCAGGGCAGCACCGCTCCGGCCGCCGCCCGGCGCGCGCTCGACGAGGTCCGGCTGATCGCCGAGGCCGCCGGCGAGCACGTCCGGCGTGCCGCTGACTCCGAGCTCGGCGTGGCCCGCAAGACCGAGTCCCACCGGCTCGACATCGTCACGCGCGTCGACCTCGAGGTCGAGCAGCTCGTCTGCGATGCGATCCGCGAGGTCTCGCCCGATGCCACGATCATCGCCGAGGAGCGCGGCCTCGAGCAGGCCGCCGACCTCGACAGCGACCGCCACGAGGAGGGCCCGGAGGCCTTCGACGTGCTCGGGCGCCGCGGCGTGGACTCGATCGAGGACCTGTGGCTGGTGGATCCGCTCGATGGCACCGTCAACTACGCCCACGGCATCCCGCTGTGCGCGGTGTCGATCGCCCGCTACAGCCGCGGGCGCCACGTGGCGTCGGCGATCCACGCACCCATGCTGGGCGAGGCCTACGAGGTTGCCGAGGGCGGGCCTGCCACCTGCAACGGCGATACCATCCGGGTCTCCAGCCGCACGGAGCTGGAGGAGTGCCTGCTCGCGGTGGGCAGCACCCACCACCCGCTGGTGCGCGAGGTCACGCGGCCCTGCCTGGGCTGGCGGCGCATCGGCTCGGCTGCGATCTCCTTCGCGTACGTTGCCTGCGGGCGCTTCGATGCCTACCTGCAGCTCGGTCGCCTCGCTCCCTGGGACTATGCTGCCGGCGTGCCGCTCGTGCGTGCTGCCGGGGGGACCATCAGCGAGTTCATCGACCGGCGCTGGCAGGACCCGGTCTGGCGGCCGGCATCGGTCGTCGCCGCAACCCCCTACCTGCGCGAGCAGGTGGTCTCGATCCCCCACTGAAGGGCGGCTCCGGCCCTGCCATCCGAGCAGGTCGGCGTGCCATCCCGCAGCTGCGCGTTACCGTTCTGCCTGCACCGGGAACGATCACCCTGCCGATGCCCGAGCGCCCTGACATCATCCCGCCGTCGGGGCGGGGACCCGCACCCCCGCAGCGTCCCGTGCTGGCCGTGGTGCTCGTCCTGCTGTTCGCGCTGATGGCAGCGACGGCAGCAGTCTCCCAGGAACGCTCCGGCCGCCAGGTCGTCATATCTGCCGCCGACATCGACTCCTACCTGCTCTCCAAGGGATCGCCCATGGCCGGGCAGGGCGCGGCATTCATCGCCAGCGGCGGGGCATGGCAGGTCGACCCCCGACTGCTCGTTGCCATCGCCGGTGCCGAGTCGAGCTTCGGGACGATCACCTGCGGCTCGTTCAACGCCTGGGGCTGGGGATGCCCGAACCGCTCGTTCCAGTTCGAGTCGTGGGCGGACGGGATCGAGACCGTCACCCGTGGCCTGCGCGAGAACTACCTCTCGGAGGGGCGCACGAGCGTGGCGCTGATCCATGCCAAGTACGCACCGATCGGGGCCGACAACGACCCGACCGGCCTCAACAACGCCTGGACGGCCAACGTCTCGCGGTTCCTGGTCGAGCTCGGGGGCGACCCCGACAACATCGACCTGCTCGGCGTTGCGGGAACCCGCCTGATCGGCCTGCCGGTGGACCCATTCAGCGACGCCGGCGCCTATGCTGCCTCCAGCGGCGAGCAGCCGACCGGAGGCGTGGAGGTCCAGCGGGCCGGGCCACCTGCCCGCGTTCGCATCGACCTCGAGAACGTCGGTGCGGCAACCTGGACGGGGCAGGACGTTCGACTGCGCCGGATCGATGCCAACGCCGCGATCCGCAGCGCACCCCTGGCAGGGCTCGCCACGGACGAGGTCGAGCCCGGCGATCCAGCGGGCTTCACGGTCGAGCTGGTGGCCGCCGCTGGAGCCGCGGGGACCCATCTCACCCGCTGGCGGCTGGAGGGCCCTGCGGGAACCTTCGGCGAGCCCGTGGAGGTGGAGGTCTCGGTCGTCGAGGAGCGCCTGCGCTGGGCCAACCTCGAGCTGGAGCTTCCGTCCGCCCTGCGCGTCGGCGAGCCTGCCCGCATCGTGGTGCGGGTCGAGAACGCCGGCGCCCGCACGTGGGGACGGGATGGCGACGGCCAGGCAGCCCTCGGCGTGCTGCGACAGGCAGGCCCGGAGCTGGCGACCGAGGCGTGGATCGAGCCACGCATCCCGGCGCTGCTCCTGGAGCGTAGCGTCGCGCCCGGAGAGCGCGGCAGCTTCGCCTTCGAGGTCGAGGCGAGCGAGCGCGGCACCGCCCGCCTCGAGCTGCAGCCCATCCTCGTCGACCGCTGGATCGGCCCGCGTCCCATGATCCTCGAGGTCGAGGTCCGCTAGGGACCCGGGGTCGGTTGCGATTTGTGCTGGCGGGGCGGATCGCGTACGATACGCGTTCGCACCGGTGCGCAGGCGCCCCGGTTGGCGTGGGCACAAGTCGCACGCCAGACACAGGAGACCCTCATGCAGGCAGTCATAGAACTCGGTGGGCACCAGTACCGCGTGTCGGCCGGCGACACCATCGTGATCGATGACCCGGGCACCGACGAGCCGACTGCCCGCGTGCTGATGACGGCAGACAAGGGCAAGGTCGTCACCGGGCCGAAGGCCGATGCCGCCACGGTCACGCTCAAGGTCACCCGCCGCTTCAACGAGCGCCTGCCCCGCGTGATGAGGTTCCGTCCCAAGCAGGGTGGCTCCAGCAAGCGCACCATTGGGCATCGTCGACACCGCGCCGAGGTGCGTGTCGAGAAGATCACCGCACAGGCATAAGGAGGACGCCGTGGCCCACAAGAAGGGACAGGGATCAGTCAAGAACGGCCGCGACTCCGAGTCCAAGCGGCTGGGCGTGAAGGCGTTCGACGGCGAGGCCGTCACGGCAGGCACGATCATCGTTCGCCAGCGCGGCACCCGCTTCCGCCCGGGCGATGGGACCGGCATCGGCCGCGACCACACCGTCTTTGCCAAGCGTGACGGGTTCGTCAAGTTCACCCGGGGCCGCCGCGGACGCTTTGCCCACGTGCTCGACGAGCGAAGCGCCTAGGTCCCGTGCGGGCACGGCTGTCGCTGCGTGTTCCATGACCGCGTGACGCTCCTGGTTGCCGCTGGTCGTGGCGGTGACGGGTCTGCATCGTTCCGCCGCGAGGCCCACGTCCCCCGTGGAGGCCCGGACGGCGGTGATGGCGGTGCCGGTGGCAACGTCGTGCTGCGCGTCGAGGGGCGCCGTCGAGACCTCGCACACCTCCGGTCCCACGCGCGCATGCAGGCCGGTGCCGGCGGCGCCGGAGCACGTCGCAACCGACACGGAGCAGACGGGGAGGACTGCGTCGTCGAGGTCCCCCCGGGCACCCAGGTGATGGGACCCGATGGCAGCAGGCTCTGTGACCTCACGGCTGACGGCCAGGAGTTCGTGGTGGCGCGCGGCGGGCAGGGAGGCCGCGGCAACACCAACTTCGTCTCGGCGACCCGCCAGGCACCATCGTTCGCCGAGGTCGGCCTGCCAGGGGAGGAGCTCGAGGTCGAGCTGCGGCTGAAGCTGCTCGCCGACGTCGCGTTGGTCGGGGCACCCAACGCCGGCAAGTCCTCGCTGCTGCGACGCGTGTCCAACGCGCGGCCACGGGTCGGTGCCTACCCCTTCACGACCCTCGTGCCGGTCCTGGGCACGGTCGACCGGCCCGATGGCAGCCAGTTCACCGTCGTTGACGTGCCCGGCCTGCTCGATGGCGCCAGCGAGGGGCACGGCCTCGGCCACGACTTCCTGCCGCACCTCGAGCGGGTGACGGTGATCGCCCAGCTGGTCCCCCTCGACCAGGACCCCGCTGCCGCCGCGCAGGACGTCGAGACGATCTCACGCGAGCTGTGGGCCTACGACCCGGGCATTGCACGCCGTGACCGTCTCGTCGTGCTCTCCAAGCGAGACCTCGTGGACGATGCGCAGGTCGAGGCCGTCCGGGCAGCGGTGAGCGATGCGCTGGCCGGCATGGAGGGACAGCTGGGGACGATCGTGGGAATGGTGGCCGTCTCCAGCGCAACGGGGAAGGGGCTGCCTGACCTGCTCGGGCTGCTCTACCGGCTGAGCCTCGGCGAGCAGCCCGACGCGCCGTTCCCGCATGGCCGGGGATCCGATGTGCGGCTGCCTGCCGAGCCATCCCTGGCCGAGCTCGAGGACTTCCGGGTGTATCGCCCCCAGCCCACGCGTCGCCGCTGGAGCATCCTTCGCGATCGGGACGGCCTGCGCGTGGTCGGCGAGCCGCGCCTCCACGAGCTCGCCGAGCGGGCAGCCAGCGGCGACGATGATGCCATCGTCGAGCTCAACGAGTGGCTCGACAGCCACGGCGTGACGGCGGCGCTGCGTGCAGCCGGGATGTCAGGGGGGCAGCCGGTCACGGTCGCAGGGCACGTGTTCGAGCCCTGAGGGACCTGCCTGGTCGACTCAGGACCGGGACCGGGCGCGGGCGAGCACGGTCTCCATGATCCGGTCGGACACCGGTGCGCCGGTGACCTGCTGGATCGCGCCGCCGGGGCTGGAGTTGACCTCGACGACCATCATCCCCGTGGGCGACTGGTGGGAGCGGATCAGGTCCACGCCTGCCACGTCGAGCCCGAGCGCGTCGGTGGCCGCCAGTGCCTGCCCACGCTGGGCATCGCTGAGGACGGCCGGTCGGGCGCTGCCCCCGCTGTGCAGGTTGGAACGCATGCTGCCATCGGCTGCGGTTCGCTGCATGGCTGCCACCAGCCGCGGCGAGCCCGACGGCTCGCGCACCACCAGCGCCCGCAGGTCGCTGGCACCGGCCTCGGCAAGGAACTCCTGCGCCAGCATCCGGGGGTCGAGGTCGTCCACGTGGGGCAGGGCGTTGCGGGCGGCCAGCCGGTCGTAGATCCCGAAGACGGTGTCGGCATGCTCCTGGGCTGCGCGCTGGGAGTGGTGGATCGTGATGCCCTTGCCCTGGCTGCCCTGCGGCACCTTGAGCACCAGCGGGGTGCCCAGGGCATCCACCGCAGCGGCGACGTCCTCCGGGCCGGCCAGCGGGATGGTGCGGGGATGGGCCACGCCCGCCTGCTCGAGCAGGACGGCCGTCCGCAGCTTGTTGGCGGCCGCTGCCACGCTGTCGGGCTCGTTGACGACGGGCATGCCCGCACGCTGCAGGTTGCGGATGCCGTCGAGGGTCGCTGCCGGCAGCTGCGAGCCGCCGCGCACCAGGACGACGTCTGCAGCCTCGATGGGGCGGGCTCCGGCGGGGCCGCGCAGGTCGCTGCCATGGAACACGACGTCCGCGCCGAGGGTCCGGGCGCTGGCCAGCAGCCGCGCCTTGGCGGGGACGTTCGCATCCGCGGTCTCCCCGACGACCGCCACCAGGGGCCGAGCCCGGGCAGCTGCTGGTGCGATCATGCTCACGCCAGTCCCCTGAGCATCCGCGCCCGAGCCGCATCATGCAGCGCGGTGGCGGCGATGTGCTCCGAGATCGGCGCCCCGGTCACCCGCTCGATGGTCAGCCCCAGGCCGGAGTTGACCTCGATCACCTGCATCGCCCCGGGGGAGCCCATGAGGTCCACGCCACCGAAGTCGAGGCCGAGCGACTGGGTGGCCCGGATGGCCGTGGTCGCATCCACAGCATCCAGCTCGATCGGACGGCCGCTGCCACCCTGGCTGATGTTGGCATGGAAGCCCTCACCGGTGCGCTGCATCGATGCAACCAGCCGGTGTGCACCATCGGGCTCGCGGACCACCACCGCACGGATGTCCTGGCCGACCGGGCGGATCGTCTCCTGGGCAAGCCACAGCTCGTCCGGGGCGACCTCGCGCATGAAGCTGCGGGCCTCGTCCGCGCTGCGCACGAATGCGACCTCCTGGCCCTCGGTCCCGACGGGCAGCTTGATCACCGCTGGCAGGCCGACCTGGTCCACGCCGCGGGCGGCATCGTCGAGGCCCTGCATCGTGACCGTCCGGGGCGTTGCCACGCCGTGCGTGGCGAACTCCCGGAAGCTCAGCAGCTTGTCGCGGCTGACGGTGATCGCATCGGCTCCGTTGAGCACGGCGACGGCCGGATCGCGGCGCAGCGCCTGCAGCGCAGCAAGTCCCTGGTCGTCGATCATCGCGCCGGTGTAGGTGATGACAGCATCGAATCGGGGTGCGGCGCCGGGGGTCCCTGCACGCTCCGCTGCAAGGCGGGCCAGCGCCCGACCGTCGATCAGCTCCGCGGCCGCTCCAACGTCTCCGCCGAGGCGACCGAGCGACTCGCTGACCGTCGTTGCGGCACGGTGCGTGGTCGGGTGTTCCACCACGGCGATCCGTGCTCCTCGCACCGCATCGGCGAGCCGTCCCTGCTGCAGCGGGGCGAGCTTGCCTGCCACGTCGCCAGCCTGGAGTGCGCCGGCCGACACGGCCTGTGCGCCCCGTGCGAGTCCTGACATCGAACCTACGACCATCGTCCTGCCTCCCGTGCCCGTGCCACCGCCAGGTCCACGACGTCCCCCGGGACATCGTGGCCGGTCATCCGCTGGACGCGGTCTGACCACCCGAACGAACCGTTGACCTCCAGGACGCGCAGCCCGTCACGCGTCATGATGATGTCGGGCCGCGCCGCATCGAGGCCCGTTGCCGCCGTAGCGCGTGCGGCGAGCTCCGCGACGTCCGCGACCGGCACGTCGACGACCGACTCCACGCTGCCATCGGCAGCCCGCATCTCCCACGGCACGACGTCA
>SKUG01000130.1 GCA_007122215.1 Thermoleophilia bacterium
CCAGCCTCAACCCGGTGCTCAAGATCTCCACCCAGCTCACCGAGGGCATCATCCACCACAAGGGCGTCACCGAGCAGCAGGCCCGGGCCCGCGCGCTCGAGCTGCTCGAGGCCGTGCGCATCCCGGCAGCCCGCGAGCGGCTCGACGCCTATCCCCACCAGTTCTCGGGCGGCATGCGCCAGCGCGTGGTGATCGCCATGGCGCTCGCCTGCAACCCCAAGCTCGTGATCGCCGACGAGCCCACCACCGCGCTCGACGTGACCATCCAGGCCCAGATCCTGGAGCTGCTCAAGGACATCCAGGAGGAGTTCGGCACCGCGGTGATCATGATCACCCACGACATGGGCGTCGTGGCAGAGGTCGCCGACCGCGTGACGGTGATGTACGCCGGGCGGATGCTCGAGCATGGTGGCACCGACGCGATCTTCGAGGAGCCCCAGCACCCCTACACCGAGGCGCTGATGGGCTCGCTGCCCGACATCGACGACGAGCACGGCGAGGACGAGCTGGAGTCGATCCCGGGCCTGCCGCCCGACCTGATCAACCCGCCGTCAGGCTGCAAGTTCAACCCGCGCTGCAAGTACCGCACGAAGATCTGCACCGAGCAGTTCCCGCCGATGGTCTCCCATGATGACAGCGACCACGTCGCCGCCTGCTGGCATCCGGCAGCCGAGCGTGAGGTCCACAACCTGATCCCACGCAGGAAGGGCGGGCTCACGTGACGGGATCGTTCCACACCCCACCGGGAACCCGCTCCGGCAACGCCGATGACGCCGGCATCGACGCCGGTGGCCGCGGCGCAGGCGGGGACACCTCCAGCTGGGAGAAGGCGGCCGACGGGCGGCTCGTGCACCCGGACACCGGCATGCTGGTGCCCGACTACGCCGATGCGCCCGTGCTCGAGGTCAGCCAGCTGCAGAAGCACTTCCCGATCAAGGCCGGGATGATCTTCCAGAAGCAGGTCGGCGCGGTGAAGGCCGTCGATGGCGTGTCGCTCAAGCTCTGGCAGGGCGAGACCCTCGGGGTGGTGGGCGAGTCGGGCTGTGGCAAGTCCACCCTCGGGCGCAGCATCCTCCAGCTGCACCGGCCCACCGGTGGGTCGGTGAAGTTCGCCGGGACCGAGCTGACCACGATGTCCGACAACCAGCTGCGCCCGATCCGCCGCGAGATCCAGATGGTCTTCCAGGATCCCTACGCCTCGCTCAACCCGCGCATGACGGTCGGCAACATCATCGCCGAGCCCCTGGTCATCCACAAGCTCGGGGACAAGGACCAGCGACTCGCACGCGTGCGCGAGCTGCTCGACACCGTCGGCCTCAACCCGGCCTTCACCAACCGCTACCCCCACGAGTTCTCGGGCGGGCAGCGCCAGCGCATCGGCATCGCCCGCGCGCTCGCGCTGCAGCCGCGGGTGATCATCGCCGACGAGCCCGTCTCCGCCCTGGACGTGTCGATCCAGGCGCAGGTGCTCAACCTGCTCGACGACCTCCAGCAGACCTTCAACCTGAGCTACATCTTCATCGCCCACGACCTGGCGGTGGTCAAGCACACCAGCGATCGCATCGCGGTGATGTACCTCGGGAAGCTCGTCGAGCTCGCCGACTCCGAGCTGCTCTACGCCAACCCGCAGCACCCGTACACGCAGGCGCTGCTGTCGTCGATCCCCGTGGCCGACCCGGAGGTTGCGCGGCGCAAGGACCGGATCGTGCTCCAGGGCGACCTGCCCAGCCCGCAGGATCCCCCCTCGGGATGTCCCTTCCACACGCGCTGCTGGAAGGCCCAGCAGATCTGCTCGCAGCAGATGCCACCGCTCGAGACGGTTGCCGACAAGCACGAGGTGGCCTGCTGGTTCCCCGGTCCGGAGGGCGCGCCGGGCACGATCACCCCTGCGAAGATCGTGCAGCAGGTCAAGGCCGAGCGGGCCGCCCGCAAGGCTGCCGAGCAGGCAGGCGCCCAGCAGCAGCCGGGCAGCAGCGGCACGGACGGTGGTCCGGGCCGTGCCGGGCCCTTCACTCCCGGTCCCTGAAACGAAGCCGATGCCCACCTACCCGAGGCCATATCGCCTGCCGGTCGTGCAGTAGCCAGGAAGTCACACCATGCGAAACATTGCCGGTCATCGCGTCAACCTCCACGGAGTCTTCACCACCGGGGGCGACATCGGGTTCCTCGCCGCGCTCGTTGCCAGCGTGATTCCCGTGCTGGTCGCACCCCTCCTCGTGGATGGCATCGATGCCTGGACCTTCTGGAAGGGTCTCGGCAGCGCGGTCTTCGGCCCCGACGCGGTTGATCCGGTGCTGGGCTTCGCGGCTCCCGCAGTCCTCGCCGGAATCAGCATCCACCTCTTCACGGGGATGCTCGTTGGAGCCATCTTTGCCGTCGTCATTGCCCTCCTGGACGTCGACGCACCGGCTCCGACGATCCTGCTGTCGGGATTCATCCTTGCCGTGCTGGCAGTCGGCCTGTCCTGGGTGCCGCTGGCCCACACGCTGTTTCCGGCGCTCGACGTGATCCCCATCGTGTTTGCCGGACACATGGTGGTTGCCTTCGGGATCCTCCTGGGTGTCGGCGTCCAGGACTGGCGCCTGCACTGGGATCGCTCGGAGCAGCCAGGAATGGCAGCGCCACGACGCCGATGGATGCTGGTCGCCCACCAGCGGGCGATCCTGGCCACCGCTTCCTCGCTGCTCCTGCTGGTCGCTGCCATCATCCTCGACAGCCCTGGCGTGCGGCTCGGGTTCGTGGTCCCGCTGCTCGTGATGCAGGTGGCAGCGGCAGCGCTCGTCATGCGTCATGCCATCACCGACAGGCGCGCCCTCAGCCACGGCGAAGCTGTCGAAGGTCAGGGTGGGCAGGTGGGCGCCACCGAGGACGATACCCGGCCGTAATCGCGTATCGGGCCACCAGTGGGCCCGTTTGCCTGCAACATCCGCGCCGGATGTCAGGGACATCCCGGCAGGACGACGTGCAGCCTCCGCCGCCATGCGGGGTGCGGGCTGCCAGCAGAGGGGACCTGACGGGACATGAGCATCCAGCCAGCATCGGGAGGGGTACCGCTGCCCGCCGGCTACGTACGCTCCGACGCAGGCCGCGTGCAGGCAGCGCCCCTGATGTCGATCCACGGCTTCAACGAGCACGTCACCCACGCGCGCGACCTGATGGGCTCGGCCCACCTGCACCTGGCCCGCACGATCGGCGATCGGGCCGAGCGCGCCGAGGCCATGGATGCCATCACCCGGGCGCTGCGCCTGGACGAGCTGCCACGGGAGGTGCGCAGCATGCGCGCCCAGCCCGACGGCAACGCCCTGCGGCTGGCCTACACCGACTTCCACCGCTCGGTGGGGCAGGTGCTCTTCGACCCGGAGCTGCGCATCGGGGTGCCGGGCCTGCCCGACTCGATGCTCTCGGCCCGCGCCAGCGTCAGCGAGGTGCTGGAGTGGCTGCCGGCGATCGAGCAGGCGTTCAAGGGGCAGGCCGAGCTCTGGGCCGCCGGCACCGGGGACGAGCCTGCCCGCTTCCTCCAGTACCAGCAGCCGGGGCTGCGCTACGTGCCCGGTGACAAGGGCAGCGGCCACCTGCGCATCGGCGGCCACGACGCCGGGGACCTCGGTGGGCTCGCCCGCGACCTGGTCCAGCGCGCAGGTGCCGGGCAGCGGGCCAGCGGCGCTGCCACGCAGCAGGTCTTCCAGCAGGGCGGCATGCGCCTGAAGCTCGACCCGGGCCAGCGCGCCCAGGTGCTCGGATCGCTCGAGCGCGGAGCCGAGCTGCTCAACGCCGTGCTGGAGGGCCCGCGGCTGATGCGCTTCGCGAAGATGGCGCGCTGACGCGGAACTGGCAGCGATCGCGACCCGGTCCAGCGCGGAACCGACGCCGGCGTGTCCAACGCGTGGGCGCAGGACGGACGGAAGCCGTCCGCGAAATGTCCACCTCCGACCACTGCTGAGCCGTGGGCTGGCCCAGCCGCACCTCGCGCCAGCCGGCGCGTTGCCATGCCGTTTCCCGAGCCTCAAGGATCACGCGAGTTCTGCCGATACCTCACGGGTGAATGCCCACGCACACGCGGCGCGCACGCGGGATCGCTCCCGTAGCCGTGGGGCGTCCCGCGGGCTGGTCCGGCTGCTCCTGGCAGGGTGTGCGGCAGCCATGGTCCTGCTGACCCCAGCGTCGGCGTTCGCTGCCATGGCGATCGAGTCCGGGCCGACGGCGCGGGTCAACCCGTACCAGGTCACGATCTGGTGGCACTCGACCGATACCGGCTCCAGCGAGCTCGTCTACGACTCCCAGCCGCGCGTGGCGTGGTCGTCATTCGCCAACGACGTCTCGAACACCGCCGCCGACCTCGGCACGCTGCACAGCCGCACCATCAGCAACCTGCCACCCGGCGAGTACTGGTACCGCGTTCGCACCACCGGCGCCGCCGGCACCGCCACGAGCCCGGTGCGGCGATTCACCGTCGGCAACCTGGCCGGGGCGATGCCCACCAATGCGGTCGTCACCGACGGCACCGTGTACGACAGCGACCTCAGCGAGGATGGCACGCGGCTCTACCTTGGGGGCAGCTTCACCCAGGTCGGGGAGCGAACCGGATCGGGCGTGAGCCTCGTGGCGACGACTGCCCAGCGGCTGCCGGGCGCTCCCCAGTTCAACGACATCGGTGGGCTGTCATCGGGAATCCGCGTGGTGATTCCCGATGGGGTCGGCGGCTTCTACGTCGGGGGCAACTTCGACCGGGTCGGTGGCCTGCCCCGCAACAAGCTCGCCCGGATCCTGCCCGACGGCGGGCTCGACCCCTACTTCCACCGCGGCCTTGGCGCCAGCTTCGGGGTGAATGCGCTGCTGCTGCGCGGGAACCACCTCTACGTCGGGGGCAACTTCTTCACCTACAACGGGCTGATGGTGTCGAACCTCGTGCGGCTCGATGCGACAACCGGCGAGGTCGACACGTCCTTCGACATCGGTACCGGCCCCAACGGCATGGTCAACGCACTGGCAGAAGATGGGGGGCGGCTCTACGTCGGCGGGAACTTCACCACCTTCAACGGGGCTCCGCGGGGTCGGGTTGCGGCAGTCGACCTGGCAACCGGGACGCTGGACACGGGCTTTGCGGGAGCAGGTGCCTCCAACGCCGTCACCTCCCTGCTGATTGCATCGGGCCGCCTCTACCTTGCCGGGCAGTTCGACAGCTACGGCGGTGTGGGACGCAACCGGATTGCGGCAGCGGACCTCGTCACCGGGGCCAACATCGGTGCGTTCAACCCGGGCAGTGGGGTCACCGGCTTCACGGTCGATGCGCTGGCGACCGACGGCACCCGGCTCCACCTGGGCGGGAACTTCTCGGCCATCAACGGCACGGCCCGCGCCCACCTCGGTGCGGTCTCGCTGGCGACCGGTGCGCTGGACGGCGGCTTTGCGCCTGCCAGCATCAACAGTCCCGTCTACGCCCTGCACCTGTCGGGTGGACGCCTGCACGCGGGCGGGCAGTTCGCCCTCGTCGGCGGAACCGAGCGGTCTCGCATTGCCGGATTCAACCCGACGACCGGGGCGCTCGACGCAGGCTTCGACCCGGGAACCGGGGCCACTGACATGGTCCGTGCCATCAGCTCCACCGGTACCCGCCTCTTCGTCGGTGGCGAGTTCGCAGGGTTTCGCGGGGTTCCCCGGCGCAACATCGCGGCCATCGACGTTGCCACCGGCACGCTCGACACCGGCTTCAACCCGGGAAGCGGATTCAACAACCAGGTCAACGCCGTGCTCCAGCGCGGCGGCCGGCTGTATGCCGCGGGCTGGTTCACCACCTACAACGGAACCACACGCAACCGCCTGATCGCCCTCAACCCTGCGACCGGGGCCGTGGACGGCGGCTTCAATCCGGGTGATGGGCCAAACTCCTGGGTGGAGGACCTGGCCTACGACGGGACCCGTCTCTACCTCGGAGGGGCATTCGGATCGTACGCCGGCACAGGCCGGAACCGGATCGCTGCCGTCAACCCCGCCACCGGCGCGCTGGTCGGTGCATTCAATCCCGGATCCGGTGCGGACGCGCTGGTTCGTGCGCTCGCGCTGGGGGCGGGGCGGCTGTATGTGGGTGGGGACTTCGCCCAGGTCAACGGACAGCCACGGGTGCGGCTCGCAGCCCTCAACGCAACCACCGGCGCGCTGGATGCCGGGTTCAACCCGGGTGCCGGAGCCAACAGTCCGGTCTGGGCGCTCGTACACCGGGCCGACAAGGTCTACGTCGGCGGCAGCTTCGACCAGTACGCCGGGACACCACGTGGGCGGTTCGCCGTTGTCAACGATGCCACGGCAGCGCTGGATGGGGCATTCGACTCCGGCGCAGGACTCAACAACCTCGTCCGGGACATCGCGGTCGATGGTGACCGCGCCTACTTGACGGGAAGCTTCAGCACGTATGCGGGCACGCCACGCAACGGCCTGGCTGTGGTGGATGCCGATACCGGTGCCCTCGACCCGACCATCGCCCCGGCCAACGGCACGTCGCAGTCCAACACCGTCTCGGTCGGGCCGGGACGGATCCACCTGGCCGGCAACTTCCGGACCTTCAACTCCACCCTCTCCAGCGGCCTTGCCAGCCTGCGCTGCCCGGCAGCCACCGGCTGCGGCGTCGAGCTGCCCGATGCGCCACCGCTGGCCTTCACGTCCGAGCCCGAGGTGTCGATCGCCCCCTACCAGGTCACGGTCACCTGGGAGACGAGCGGCTCGGCCTCCAGCGAGCTCGTCTGGGACACCGCCACCCGCAGCGCGTGGGGGCACTACCAGCACGATGTCTCCAACACCGACACGGACCTCGGCACCATCCACAGCCGCACGATCTCCAACCTCATGCAGGGCCGCTACCACCTGCGGGTGCGCAGCCGCAACGCGCTCGGCGAGCAGGTCACCTCCAGCGAGATCGTCATCGATGTCGAGCCGCCGGATGCCGCCACGCCGCTGGGCATGACCGTCGTCAGCGGCTGGGTCTACGACTCGGCACCCTCCGAGGACGGCGAGCGGATCTTCCTCGGCGGCTGGTTCGAGCAGGTCGGTACCCGAAGCGGCGACGCGGTGATCCTCGATGGAGCGGGCGGCCGGATGCCGGGTATCCCCCAGGTCGCCGGAGTCGTCATGGCGAGTGCCCCCGACGGCGCGGGAGGTGCATACCTGGGAGGCGAGTTCCCGACCGTGGGCGGCGTGCCCCGGCGCAGCATCGTGCGGCTCCTGCCCGATGGGGGTCTGGACCCCCGCTTCGACGTCGGCCTCGGAGCCGACGGGTTCGTCCGGGCACTGAAGGTACACGACGGTCGCCTGTATGTCGCGGGGAACTTCACGAGCATCAACGGGGTGGCAAGGAATCGACTCGCGGCGCTCGACATGACCACGGGCGATGTCATCGCGGGGTTCGATCCCGGGGCCGGTCCGGATTCCCAGGTGTTTGCGCTCGAGGCAGCTGGCAGCCGGATCTACATCGGCGGGTGGTTCACGAGCTATGCCGGAACCGGCCGCAACCGGATCGCCGCCGTCAATGCGACGACCGGAGCGCTGGACGCGGGGTTCAATCCCGGGTCAGGGGCCAACGGGACAGTGTTGGCGCTGCTCGAGTCAGGTGGCAGGCTCTATCTGGGCGGGGCCTTCACGACCTACAATGGAACCGGCCGCGTTCGGGTCGCGGCGGTCAACGCCACCACGGGAGCCCTCGACGTCGGGTTCAACCCGGGCAGCGGAGCCTCGTGGTCGGTCTACTCCCTCGCCCTGGATGGTACCCGCCTGTACATTGGAGGCTGGTTCCAGCTCTTCAACGGGTCCTCGCGGCGGTACCTCGCGGCAGTCAACCCTGTCACCGGCGCCCTCGATGGCGCCTTCAACCCAGGTGCCGGTCCGGACAACCACGTCTACCGGATCCTGCTGCATGGCGGTCGGCTCTACGCAGCCGGTGAGTTCCAGTCGTACGACGGGGCCCCCGCACAGGGCGTCGTGGCCGTGGACCCCGTGTCGGCGGCTCGGGACCCGTCGTTCGATTCGTCACGCGGATCCACGCGGCCGGTCGACAACCTCACGGCAGTGCAGGGCGGCGTCCTCGTGGGAGGAGACGTCGATGGATGG